>DUZM01000037.1 GCA_013349485.1 Candidatus Hydrogenedentota bacterium
CAAACCAGATCCTTCGCTACGCTCAGGATGACTCAATAATGCGCTTTTTGGACAGTCTGTCCTGCTCGACCGTCTTTGGTCGGACCGTCTTAGGCCGCAGCCAAACATGATCGCTTCCAGCCCGAGTTGTCATATCCCCTTGCGGTGACTATTATTCAACGGAAGCGGAGTCGTGCGGCGTATTGGCCTGGGGAGGCAACGGCATGAAGAAAGTTTGGGGCTGTTTTGGCTGGGGGCTGCTGGTTCTGCTGCTGCTCGTCGTGGCGGGGTTCACTGTCGCGTACCTCGTGACGGAGCAGAGTCGGCAGGCGGCTATTGAGAGTCTCAGTAGGCCGGCGTCGCTCGACATGTACGAGCGGTTGGCGGCTGGCCAGCCGTTGGACCTTTTCGCGGATCCCGATGCGGACGACGAATACGACATCCGGCAGCGACTTGATGATTACAGCTACCTGTTCACTGACCAGGGCCAGCTATTCGCCGAATGGTACGCCCGAACGCCGGCGGAAACCTTCGAACGATGGGGGGACAGGCCGAAAGACATCCGGGAGTGGGACGAGGAACTCTGGGCGATCGCTGAGGACGTCGTGGCATCGAACCAGGATCTCATTCCGGAGACCCGGCGGCTGGCGAAAGAGGGCGGGCCCGTGTATCCCCTCGACGTCGCGACGGGGCTCGCAACGGAAATGCCGCACCTGGCCCCGATGCGCGAGCTGGCGCGCGTGCTCAGTCTGGACGCCATTGTCAAAGCGCGGCACGGCGACATCGACGAGGCCGTCGAGAACGTCATCGCTGCCATGCAACTCAGCGACGCCCTGGCCTGCGAACCCGTCCTGATATCCCAACTGGTGCGGATTGCGATCTGCGGGATCGCGAATGACACCATCCGGGACGCGTTCGAGCCGGGCGATCTCACACCCGAACACGTTCGCCGCCTCATTGAACAAGCGGGTCAGGCCGTGAACCACCAAGCGTTCGCCGACGGACTTGCCGGCGAGGCCCTCCTCGG
This sequence comes from Candidatus Hydrogenedentota bacterium, assembly GCA_013349485.1. Lineage (GTDB taxonomy): Bacteria > Hydrogenedentota > Hydrogenedentia > Hydrogenedentales > SLHB01 > DUZN01. The sequence goes on from DUZM01000037.1 coordinate 1,007, forward strand.
CGTTGCTACCTTCGAGCAAATGCGGCGCGGAGGCGCCGTTCCTTTTGGCTTCCGTCCGTCCGATGAAGGCTTCGCGCTGAGACTCCTTGCCAGCGCGCCTGCACGCCCTGTGTTAAACAAAGACGAACAGACCTACCTCGAGATGATGAAACGGATGGCGGAAACTGCCGAATTGCCTTACGCCGAGGCCGTCCTCAAGCTTGCCGAACTCGACATGGAGATCCAAGCCCTGCCCTTTACAAAGCCCCTCTCTCGCATGCTGCTGCCGGCCCTGACGCGCGCCAGCGAGGCGCAGGCCCGGCACGAGGCCGTCATCGGCCTGATGCAAGTCGGCCTGGCGCTCGAACTGTACTACGCCGAGCACGGCACGTATCCCGACACGCTTGGGGCCATTGCACCGGAACTTGGCGGCGCCGTTCCGAGTGATCCGTTCACGGGTGCGCCGTTCCAGTACAAACCCGAGGCCGAGACTTTCCTGCTCTACAGCGTCGGCCCGAACCGTATCGACGACGGCGGCCGACACTACGCCGACATCGTTTGGCGCGGGGTAAAGGAACAAGTACGCCGCTAAACCCTGGCAAGGAGTTCCGATCGCCGCAATCTGACTTGCCGTCAACTCAACACAGGCAACCTAACAGTTCCCGTGCGGGGCCCCACTGGCGGCCTGAATGCCAGTGCTCTTGTCGGTTAGCGCCACCCCACGGACAAGCAAACTGTTGCCGCCATTCGCTCGCATGGCCGATGCGAAAGCGCAATCCAGAATCCCCGGTAGGAGATGACGGCGTGAAGCCCGCTCAGACTGGGCGAAGTCTTTCAATGATTGTTGCGCAGACGTCTTCTTGGATGATGTCGCGGCAATCAATGGTGATGTCCGCGTACTTCGTGTAGAGCACGAACCGTTCCTCAAACAATTCGGCGAAGCTCTGTTCGGGCCGCTTCGCAAGGCCCCTGGTATCGAAGTCGTGGACTCGCGACTCGAGTGTGGCAATATCGACGTCGAGAAACACAACGACGCCGTCGGACTTCAAGTGGTTCATGGCGCATTCGCTGTATGCTGCGCTGCCGCCTGTGGCGATCACGTGGCTGCGTAGGTCGAGGCCGAGCAGGATCTGCTCCTCGATCTTCCGCAAAGCCAGATGTCCGTCCGCGTCAACGATATCTTGCAGCGACCGGCCCTGTAGCGTCTGGATCAAGACGTCCGTATCGACGAAATCGCGGGAGGTCTGTTTGGCAAGTATCACGCCAACCGTGCTCTTTCCCGCCCCCGGCATACCGATCAATACGATATTGGTATTATGTGCCGTCATCGCTGATACACGTCTCTCCGGTGGCGCACGCGGACAATCTGGATGATTAGGCGCTTGTCAAGCACCTCATAAATTACACGGTAATCACCGACGCGCAGGCGATAGGTATGCTCGGTGCCCTGCAACTTGCGTGTTGTGGGGGGAAACGGGTCCTCTTGAAGGGCCTCGACAGCACTGACGATGCGCGGGATCACGTTGCGGTCAATTCGTCGGAGTTCGCGGAGCGCGGCGGACTTCCACTCAATCTGGTAGGTACCCATCCTTCTGAAGTTCCGCCTTCGCTTGGGCATGCGGCACGCTGGGTGAATCACGCCGCTCTGCGACAACTGCCAAATCATCCAGATCCTCGAGCAGTTCCTGATACTCGTCGATCGGCAGAATCACATTCGTCGTATGACCCTTGTCGTCCGTGACGAACTGCGGATGAAACTCACGCTTTCCGCTCATAGCCATCTCTCCCCGTACACTGCCAGTATATACACTTGGCGGGAATCCCTCAAATTCCCGCCATTGGGCTTCTGCGCAGCGCGAGGTCACAGGAACATCAGCAGGCTCAGGGCCATGACGGCCATGCCGGCGATGAGTCCGTAAACGGAGATGTGGCCGGTGTCGTATTCGCGGGCCGTGGGCAGCAGTTCGTCGAGCGAGACGAAGACCATAATGCCGGCAACGGAAGCGAACAGAATGCCAAAGGTCGTCGGCGAAAAGAAGGGCCGGAGGATCGTATAGCCGATGAGGGCGCCCACAGGCTCGCTTACGCCGGACAGAAACGACAGCCAGAAGGCGCGCGTCCGGCTTCCCGTGGCGGCGTGAACCGGTACGGCCACCGAGATGCCTTCCGGGATGTTATGGATGGCGATGGCCACTGCGATGGACACGCCGATGGCCGGGTCGCTCAATGCGGCGGAAAACGTGGCGAGTCCTTCCGGGAAATTGTGGATGGCAATGGCCAGGGCCGTGAACATCCCCATACGCAGGAGTTTCGGGTCCCTCGTTTCTTTGGCCATTTCCTCGACGCGCCGCGGCTGGTGAGGGTTCTCGTAGGAGGGCACCAAGTGGTCGATCAGCAGGATCACGAGAATCCCGCCAAAAAACGCGAGTACCGCCGTCCACGTTCCGAGCTTTTCCCCCTGGACCTCGACCAGTGCGTCCCGCGCCTTGACAAGGATCTCGACAAACGAGACGTAGATCATCACGCCTGCCGAGAAACCCAGCGCTCCCGATAAGAACCGTTTGCTGGTGTGCTTTGTGGTAAGGGCCATGAGACTGCCGATGCCGGTCGCCAGCCCCGCAAACACAGTCAGCCCAAACGCCATTAACACATTTTGTTCCATCGACATTCGCCCCACTCGAGTACGCCAGACATAAGTCATTGGCGCTCTGCGCCGCTAAGTAAACACACCCGACGCCTGGCCTCTTCCCGGCCTGAAGAGCCAAGATTGCGGAGGCGCCAACCACGGGCCGGCCGCGCCGTGTTAAGAGTCGCCTGTAAATCCCGTTCCGGCTGTCCGAGTACCGGAAATGCCGGGCTTACGAGCCCGTCTCCTTTCGTTTCCACAAACTCAGGGCTCCGGTCGCGTTCCGTACGCGCCCGGCGACACTCCTGACGATCACATAGACAACGTAGACCACAAACGGGAAGATGAAGACCAGAGGAAGAAAGACGGCCAGCAGCCAATGCCACCAGCGCGGGTCTCTCGACTCTCGTTCTTGAGGAACGGTATGAGCCGGGAGGTATACCATGAGTCCGTATACGAACACCCACATACCGACCCCCGCTATATTTTTAACGCCGAAGGTGATTGATTCGGCCGCCGTGCCGGTCAGTCCAAATAGTAGCATGACTTCGAGCGGATTGAAATCGTATCTATTGAGGAGCCATGCCCAACAGATGAACCAGGGTATGAATGCGACCACACTGCCGGAGATCACCTCGATATAGTTCGTTGAACTGGTGATTCGCGCCGCCTCCGTTGCGGCGCCCAAAAGAGGCGCCGCATTCGTCAATGACGTCGTCACGGCCTCTTCGAGCATTGCCATAGCGATGCACAGCAGCACAAACCGCAAGCGCCACCCACCACCGAGATGCCCGATCCATCCGACGAAGCGGCCGCGTATCAGCCGCATGGCCACGCCGCCGAGGATGCACCATATTACAATCAGCCCGATGCCCATGCCCACGATGGCGCGCTTGTCGGGATCCTTCTCGGCGGCAAAGGCGATGACGCCAACTACCGCAACGGCTAACAGGCCGTAGACAGCAAGAATCTGCAGCAACCGGCGCGCAACGGTGTCTTTTCGCGGCATCGTTTTCTCACAGACAGGGTACAGTGGCGAGGGCCGGCCTGTCACCACACCGCAATGTAACGACCGTGGCGTGCGGCCCGACGCCTCAACGCTCGGGCAGATACACTCGTTCGAAGCGGCTTACGCGCTGAGCTTGACGGCGGTGCCGTAGGCAAACAGTTCGGCCGCAGTGCCCACAACGCTCGTGGTCATATAGCGAACATTAATGATGGCGTCCGCGCCCATTGACGCGGCCTCGGCCATCATCCTGTTCGTCGCCGCCGTGCGTGCCCGCCCCATCATTTCTGTGTACTCCGTCAGCTCCCCGCCGAGGATTAACTTCACCAAGGCGGACAGGTCCTTTCCGAGCCAGATGGCAAATACCGTATGGCCCTGGACCAGGCCGAGAATCTGCCCGATTTCCCGCCCCGGTATCTCCGGCGAATTCAACAGCAACACCTCGGGCCCGGCCTCGTCGAGGGGCAGGTCCGCTCTGGATGTCCTGTTCCTCAGTTGGTCGATGGCCACGGTTAACAGGACTATGAGGATGCCCCCGAGAAGGCAGAAAACCGCTATCCGCAGCCACCAAGGCACGACGGGATCGTCGGCGACCATCACATGCCAAGGGAGCCCGGCAAACACGGCGGTAAACAGCCCCAGCACAAAAGCCAGTGAACCAATATGTCGGAGTATTTTCATCTTCCCCTCCTTAGACCACGCAGGGCCAACAGACGCAGCCAACGCATAATGCGTCATCAACTGAGTTCAGTTTGAGTCCTCCTTCCGAAGGCACATGAGCTGCGGGTGCAAGCTGGCAATACTACGGCCGGCGGCCAAAGCCTGTTGGACCTCGCGCTCAATCTCTGGGAGCCAGTTTGCCCACTCGGGCAGCGCAGCACTATCCCCTTCGGCAGCTATCGTTTTGAAGCCGAGGCGTGCATACGTTCGCCGCGATAGCCCGCCGGAGTGGCGAGAGAACGTCGGCAAATCATCCGGCTCGGCCGTGACCAGCACGGCGACGTATCCATGCCGCCACGCCCAGTCGATTGAGGCGCGGCACATCGCCGTCCCGATGCCGCGGCCAAAGTAGCTGGGGTCCGCGCCCCACTCGAGGTTGGTCGGCTGCTCGCCTCGGCGGGCGCGACCGATCAACTCTTGCAGTTGCTCGTCAGAAAAGCAATGCGGCGTTAACCGTTCAGCGATACGGCCGACGTCCCAGTTGCAGTCTGCGGCAAATGTGGCGACCCGTGCGCTGCACTCCGTCAACCAGGTTTCGACGGAGCGACCTACATGGTAGCAGGCGTGGGCCCAAACCAGACCATCTAGATCCAACGCCGCAGGCTTGCTCTTAACCCACCATGGCTTGTTCCAGTCGGGCCAATGGTCGTGGCCGCCATTTGGCAGATCGAGTCGATAGCAGTGAAGCTGTCCCACACACGTATTGCCGGCCCACGCGCCCATACCGATAGTATCCTGACTATCGAAAAGATCGTAGATGCTCGCCCTGTCCTTCCAGCACCGCAGTGGAACCTGATCTATTTCCGCCCGCCGCACCTCATGAACTTCGATGGGAACGCCGTTTGGCGCTGTAGCGTTCGTGTCCATAGACCTTCCCACGTTAACGCCATCCGCAATGTTATAAGCACTCAGGCAGTTCTCTTTCACCGGGTGCGCAAAGCGGGTATCAAGTCCTCGTCCTTGCGCGGGCCCACGTAGTATTTGCCTCGGAGGCTGCGTTTTCCGCCGGGTTCGATAGGCGCGTCGTCCATAATGAACTCGAGATTGACGTGGTTTCTGTCGGGTTCAATCAAGTAGAAATACAGCAGCGACCGCAATTTATTCGGGTCGTACTCGCCGTAAACCGTCAGTTTTGCCGCAGGGATATGGAACGCTAGCCGCTTGTAGTCACCGGGTTTCAAGTATTGGCCGTGCGCGGAGGTGAGAGGCGATATCCGTTCGTTAAGATGGGCCCACCCCTCTTCCGTCTCACCGTAGATTTCGGGTTTGCCGTTGTCGAGCGTATAGGCGGTACCGTGAGCGTAGAACTCCGGATGCGTCTTGATCCTCGGCACGATGGGTTTGCCCGTCGGGTTGTAGGCAATCAGCGTAATGGCAACGCCGGGCACATCATCGAGCAGGCCCAATCGCTTCCAGAGTATGAGGCCGCTATCGAGCGTTGTCCTGAGGGTTATGCCCAAAGCGTCCTTTTCCGAGACCTCATACTGCGCGGCAAGCGGGTACTCGGGCGGACCGTTGGGGGAGGCGTACCAGTCCTCCCACGTCGACCATCGGTAGTGGCCGGGCTCGCCGTATTTGGCGGGGTCGTCAAGCAGCTCGAGACCGGAGGCCTTCTGGAGCCAGCGAAACACGCAGCCTTGTACCCCTGGAGCAATCTCGAGGCGCGTCGTGTAGTTCTCGAGGACCTGGATGGACGATTCGAGCCGGCGTTCGACATCTGAGAAGACGACCCAGCCCGCGAGCGGCTTGTCATGCGACCGTCCCTCCTCCCATTCGGGTACGCCAAGCTCGTACAACAGGTCTACGTATTCCTTGCGCGTTGGGCACGGCGGCCGCTCGACGCAAATGCGGCCATCGGCGATCTCGACTTTGGGTGCGGCGATGATGGCCGCGAACTGCACGGAAGCATAAGCTTTCCGCACGCGCAACCGGATTTCGGGCGCCAGGTCCTCGGCAAGCGCGCGTTTGAATATGGCGTCGGCGGCCATGACCACGTCGTAGTCGATCCACTCGCCCTGGTCGTGGACGTCGAGTTGGGCGTGTTTCTGGATAGCGGTGTGCGTGATCAGGTCGATGTATTCGGCGATGAAGGGCGCCGCTTGTTTGTAATAGAGGTCGAGGAACTCTTTCTTGTGCTCTTCGAGGTCGCAATAGGGATTCCACAAAAGTTTGAAGAGCAGATAGGCGCGCAGCCCCCCGAGTTGCTCGTGATGCGACCGGCCCCCGCAAAGGAAGGCGCCCGTGAACCCCGCGTCAGCCCAAATCCTCATGTTCGGCTGAATAGTATGGAAGTTCGGAAACGGTGCTTGCGCGTGCGCGCAGCTATCCGGATAGTCCCAGAAGTAGAGATTCGTGGCAATGGGTTCCCAGTCTCGGATATCCTTCATGAACGTCCGGTTCTCGACGGCCGTGGCGTCGTCCATGGCGAACGCCATGTTGCACTCGATGTTACAGAGGGTGATGATGACATTCTCGCGGGGTTTCAGGTTTTTGGGCGCCTGGCGGGTATATAGATACGACAACGTTTCGATGTAGTTGTTCGGAAACTCATCTTTGATGCCGTCGGCCACGCGGTTGATGCAGGTTAGCAGCGACCCCATGGCCGTGCCCTCGCGCTTGTCGATGGCGCGGCACGCGGCGCACTCGCAATTTGATCGCCCGTCCTGTTGGGACACCTCCCACACCAGCACGCCTGGATTCGCGCGCATACGCGGCAGCAATTCGGCAATGAGGGCGTCGGCGACGGCCGGGTTGCTGTAGCAAAGCTGAGAACGCGTGTTCTTGTTGAGGTAGTCGTATCCCTCGAGGTCGACGGGCGCCATGCGCCGGCCGTCGATCTCCGAGTAGTACTCCGGATGGTCCGCGAAGTACTTCTCTGGCGGGAGCAAAATGAAGCTCGAATGTACTCGTAATCCGCTGGGCGGATACCACGACGACCGCATGTGGCGATGGGCGAGATCCGCCACTTGCGGATCGAGTCGCTGCCACGGAAACGTGTAAGTCGATACGCGCCGAAGGATTTGCGGCACATAGCGGTAATTGACTGCGGGGAACACTTCGGGCGGGGTGTCGGGAACGTGCGTCACGTCCGCCGTCAGCCAGCGCACGCCCAGGAATTTCTCGAGGAAGTCGTAGACCCCGTACATCGTGCCGCGTTCGCGTCCGCCCACAATGATCAGTTGCCCTTTGCTGTCGCCCTCGGGCGCGATCGAATGCAGGATCAACCCATCGGTGCCCAAACCATCGAGTTCGAGCCCATCGAGATAAGCGGCAGGCACGCCATCCCGCCCCACCCAGATGTTGACGCCGTCGCCGGGTTCCGCCGACACCTGGATTTCTTGCCCCACCACCTGTTCCCAGTACTCTTTCAGCTCCTGGGCGGCCGACTTCTCCGTGCCGCTGGCCGATTCCGCCACGACGATCCTGGCGCCGTCTAGATCGTCACACGTGGCCCAAGGGGCCGCCCCCGCCAAACCGCAAACCAAACCCGACAGCATAACTCCCAATACCGTCATTCCATGCGAAGACAAAGCACAGCTCCCTCCTCTCCTTTCTCTCGCATTTCTGTTATTGCATTTTGCGGATGCGGACGTCGATCTCGGTTCCCTCGAGCAACTCGACGAGCGCCGACGTGTCGGTTTCGCCGAAGTGATACGGATAGAGGATTTTCGGTTGTATCGTTTTCGCAGCATCCGCAGCCATCTCCGGCGCCATGGTGTACGGCAGGTTCATCGGCAAGAAAGCACAATAGATGTCCCGTAACTCCTTCATCTCGGGGATGTTCTCTGTGTCTCCGGCTACGTAAACCCGCTTGTCGCCAAACGTTAGCACGTAGCCGTTCCCGACGCCTTTGGGATGGAACGGCTCGCCCGAATCGCGCTTGTGCACCACGTTATACGCCGGCACCGCCTCGATTTTGATTCCTTGGACGGTTTGCTCATCGCCGTTCTTCATGACCAGACTGCTCGGGAGCAACTCGCCGACAGTCCGGTTCGCGACTACCACGGTGCTTTCTTTATGCAGGATCTTAATCGCTTCGTTGTCGAAGTGGTCGCGATGTTCGTGCGTTATCAATATGAGGTCCGCCTTCGGCATCGTTGTGTAGTCGGCCAACTTGGTCCACGGATCGATATGAATGACCTTGCCGTCGAACGAGAACATCAATGTTCCGTGCCCGATGAAGGCAATCTCGAGATCACCTTCAGAAGTCTTAATCACGTCCATTTCGAACCCCTCCCCAGCCAATGCCGGAAACGCCAATAGTGTCAGAGACACAGTGAGAAGACAGGTTCTTGTAGCCATAGTGCACCTTTTCTGCGTAGTCCGCCAAGACACATCACGAGCAACGGTTCGTGCGTCGCGAACAGCATTCTTACGGTCGTCTGCATGCGCCTGCCTGACGCTTCTGTAGATACCAGATTGTGCCTCCAAACTCAAAGGTACATCTGCGCCGAGGAAACAGAAGCTCCAACGACTCGTAAAGACAGTCACACACCCTTTCGAGCGTTTCGTTTCCCTTTTCGACTGCCGCAATGATATTGCTTTGCGTCGTGAGGTAGTGCGCTAACTCCTCAGTCGAAAAGACGACGTCATTGGCGTAGTCCTCCGCATGGGGAAAACTGAATCCCGCTGCCGCCGCTTCCACTTCTGACAAAGGCGCCCCGTGCCTCGGCGGAGGCGGGTATCTTTTCAGGTAAGCTCCCTGCATCCATCTCGCGAACTCTGCGTTTTCCTTCATTCTCCCCATGAAGCCGTTTGTATAGACCACGAGCCAGTGCGATGCGGGCAGAAGTCTGTTTGCCTCGTCCAAGAATCGTTTGCGCTCAAACCAGTGAAACGCCGAACTGGCGGTGATAAGATCGAAATGCTCATCCGGAAAGGGAAGCTGCTCAGCGGCAGCCCGGACATACCGGATCCCGTCGTTGGCGCACGCTTCATCCAACATCTCGGCCGCGATATCAGTGCCAACTATGATCTGTGCCATCGACTTGAGAACGTGACAGGACTGCCCCGTGCCGCAGGCCACATCTAGCGCCCGGCCAACCGGCCACTCGAGTTTCAGATAGTCACGGACACGCGCCACCGCGTGCGGATGGTAGTATGGCCTTGACTCCGCATAGCGTCCAGCAGCCGTTTTGTGTACAAAAGGATTCATAAATCAGGACCTTTTGCTCACAGGCGTTTCGTGGCTTTCCAGAAGTCGAGCCGCTCTCCTTGCCCCACGTCGATGAACGCCTCCTCCCGAATTTCGTAGCCAAGATGTTCGTAGAACTTCCTCGAAGGCAAAGAAACGCTTAAGGTTACTTCCCGAACACCTCGCGCCCTCGCGCGCGTCTCCAATTCGTGCATTATGTCTTTTCCGTGTCCTCGGCCTTGTGCCGTGGGCGCGACGAAGACCCCATAGATCTCGTTGTCAACAACAGCGCCTGTGCCTATGACCTCGCCCCGTTGTTCTATGACAAGAATGTCGCCTTTTTGGGATCGCTCGCGTATCCCCTTAGGAGAATGGAACTCTTTGAAGAACTGGACGGCTCGGGGAGGGTACACGCCTGTGTAGCAGGCGTCGATCGTGCGATGAATCAGTTGCGCGACTGACGCCACATCCGTATCCCGAAACCTACGAATGCAGGTGTCTTCTGGCCTACGCATGTCAGACCCCCTCAATACGACAAAGCCGCAACCACTCTATCACGCATCGAACGTTTCAGCGCTTCGGCCGGTATTGGCGTCGCCGGGATTCTTTTTCGCGGCGTCCCCTTTGTCGTTCAACCAGTGACTCGGGAGAAGCTCCCGCAACGGGACGTCGCGATCCTCCTGAACGATGACCCTGCAGTCAAGATTTCGGGCGTCAATCTGCGCCATGGTCTCCCTGCACCGGCCGCAGGGCGGCAAGATGCGGCTACCGGATATGGCCACAACCGCGACGATGTGGGTCTCCCTGTTTTTCAGCATCTCGGCAATGGCGGAGACTTCTGCGCAGAACCCGAGGCCAGAGGCAAGATCGATGCAGATCCCGGTGTAAACATTCCCATTGGCCGTCCGGATGGCCGCGCCCACGCCGCCGGCGGAGAAATCCTTTCTCAGTTCGAACTCTCCGCACACGGCCCGCGCCGCCTCGATTAGGTCCGATCTGGGTTCATTCATGTTTTTTCATCCAACGTCTCGCGCATCAACGCGCAGGTCTAACGAATCGTCTCAGGAATCCTGTTGCGCCTGTTGCGAGGAGAACGCCTCTTTGTCGGCGGTCGCCACGACAATCAGCAGAACGACATTTATCACAAGGCCGAACATGCCGCCCATCAACATGCCCAGTCCCATGAACGACTCGGCTGCCATGGCAACGACGCCCCTGAGCAAGGTAAAGCCTATGGCAATCCCGGCGGCCGTATAGAAGAGCTTGATGGCGCTCGGCTTGACCTGAATGAGTCGGATTGAAGCAAACACGTAGAAACCGGAAACGAAAAGCGCGAGGAATCCGGCAACAACGCACCACGTGCCGAACCACTCAGGAAAATCCCACATCTTCTGGAATGCCTTGAACGGAGCTACAGGCGGCATCGGCCCGCCACTCCTGGCCGCTTCTTGCGCCATCGTCTTCTCCATAGCGGAGAACATTTCTTTCTGGAGTTCCATCATTTTGGGCATCATCGCGAGCTGTCCTGCCCCAATGATGCCAAAACACCCCAAGATGATGCCCACAATGCCAACCACCGTCGCCCAAGTCGGCCGTTCCATATTCAGATTCCTTTCCTTCGCCAAGAGCCGAGTACTGCGTGGGAGTCCCGTGTGGCCCCTTGTCACGTTGCCCACTACTTTGGCCGGTGTTTATTTTACTCTATATTGGCCTCGAACCAAGACCTGAGATTCTCGCTCCTGAACGTACCGCCGCACGCGGTTGTGTTTCCTGATTTCGACACGAAGTCCCCAATCACACTATTGGGGAATTTGGGATTGAAGTGAAACTCAGATTCAAGCCGCTGCCGATCTCCTTCGGCGACAACGTACCACGAATGGCTGTAATGGGGATGATTGGGAGAATGCCCGACGCTGTCGGCAAGTGCCGCCGCAAACGCCGCGATGGTCTCGGGACTCCGAATTTCCTTGATTTTGTCTTCCCCATATTTGTCAAAAACGACAATCTGCTTAGCGAACGCCGGATCGAGCTGTTTCAGCGCACTCAGTGCCGCCATCTCTGATTTAATGCGGGGAAGTTCAAATCCCACAGCGACAACACCAAGACATATGCACATAAAACCCAGGAACACTATTACCATGACCGACCGAGCGTCTCGGCACTCGAACGACGCGAAATGCCAGAGCGTGCCGAGAAGAAAGCCCACCGGCATCGCCGTCGCGGCGCCAAGCATCATATTCTCTAGCCAATAATAATGAAAAGAGATGACCAGGCCGACCGTACCGCCCACGAATGAGGAGAGGATTACTGCGAGGAAAGCCCGCCACATGGGCCTGAGATCTATGAGATAACATATCATATCGCATCAACCTCTTACGGATAGGCATCCTCCCCGATCCGTCGGCACGTTCTCAGTGCCCAATTGAACTCCCCACAAGGCTTATACTCCTCATACGAGGAGTTATTCACAAGCAGATCTGCTGTCAAAAAGGCATGCCAGAGTTGCCCCACCGGAATCAAGCAGTCGATGTCGGTTGCTGCGCGATTACGCCATACAGCCCCGGGCGACGCGTGCGGTAGAGCGAATGGGCGCCTGCGTCGATGGACGCGCGCAGCCGCGTTCCTTCATCGCAGTCAATCGCTACACGAAATGGCCGATCATCATCCCGCTGCGACACCAAGACCTCGCCCATCGCCGAGGCCGCTACCGACCACGGCTTAATAGGCAGGTGCGTGCCTTGCTGTCCGCCATCGACCTGCACGACGGGTGCCGTGTTGTCCAACGCGCGAACCTGCGGCAACGATTGGGAGGCAAGATATCCCCCGCTGCGGCTGGGCCACACAATGAGTTCTGCGCCTTTCAGCACCAACGTCCGCGGGGCCTCGACAAAGCATCCGTCGTAACAGATTATGACGCCCACGGTGGCGAAGCTCGTTTGAAAGGGTTCGAGGGTTTCGCCTGCGGCCAGGAACTCGCGCTCATCGACCGCTGACCCCTCCTCGAAGGGATGCAGGTGGGTCTTGCGATACACCTGCACGTCGCCGTCCGGCGCGATCAGCGCCCAAGCGTTATACACGCGCGTCGCGTCGTGCGTCTCGGCGAATCCGTAGCCAATCCACAGGCCCAATTCCTTGCTGCACGCCCGAAACCGCTGCATGCTGGGTCCGTCCACAGTCTCGGCGCACGGCGCAAGGTTGCGCGAGCAGTACCCGCACGTGAATAGTTCCGGCAAGACAACCAAGTCCGTTTTCTCCTTGCGGGCCTCTTCGGCGATGATTCGCAGCGCGCCATCGACGTTTGCCTCTACTTCCCCCTCAACCGACATGAAAGGTATGCAAAGAACACTGATGCCAGCCATATCAGAGCACCTCATCCGACACCATGAATCAGCAATAAGCACTACGAGTGCCTAGAATTCGCTGGTTAGACCGTCTCTAGGTTTCCGGATCCACTTCGGTCCGCCCGATCTGATAGTATTTGCCCGTATTCATCTCGAATCCTTGCGCCGCTTTCCCGGCTTCGCGGCGCAGCCACTCGTCTCTGCCGAGTTTCTTGTACTCCTGCGCTCGCTCGGCGATTCCCTTAAACGGTTCCGTCTTCTCGCACGGGAACGCTTCGCAGTCGAAACAAACGTCCACACCGTGCTGCCTGCAACATTCATGCACGCAGAACGGCGGGCCGTCGTCGCGGGCTTTGCAGGGTCTTTTGCAGACAAACCACGAATCCGCATCGGCGAAGAAATCCAGCCCTTTGCGGAATTCGGCGTAGTTAAAGTCTATGGGTTCGTCGGGCATCCAATACTGGCAGCCGTGGGCGTCCAACACTTCAGCAAGGATCGTGGCAGCCTCGCGAAATGCAGTAAAACCCGCTGACCGTGCGCAGGTTCCACAGAAAAGGCCGCAATACGTCATCAATTCTTCCGGTTTCATATGTACTCTCCTTCGACACTCTTGCTGGGCATGTGCCGCAAGCGAAGCCTATCCAAAGCGCCAGTTTTTCATGGCGTTGCGGAATCGCCGGATGTTCCTGTTCTGGACTTCAAGAATTCGCGGGCGCACGTGAGAAAATCGTTCGCCGTGCCTTCCATTATACCGATGAGGCCATCCTGCGACACGGCTTGGCCAGCGGCGATATGGCCGAAGTCCATCTCGAGGTCGAGGCAAGGCCACACGAAATTGATCAACACGGCGTTGATGCGCTCGCAAACCATTGCCGCGACAATCGGCCGGCTTTCGCACCAGCGCGCGTGAGGTGACGGTTCGTTGCCGCCGCCGATGCGGAACACGAACGGGGCGGTGAGGCTGCAGGGAACTATGACCCACTTGGAGTCGACAAACCGGGCAGCCATGTCCTTGCCCCGGTACGGGTAGAGGCCTTGACCTGCATCCATGTCCTCCGGCCAGAGCGCGCGCACCTCTTTGATCTGGCCGCCGGCTTCTACATAGGTCTGCTCGCCCCGGAAGGGCCTGGGACTCGGGAAGTTATGGACATTGACGTAAACGTTCCCCCAATCCTGACCCGATTGGTTCGCTATAGTCATTGTGAAACGCAGGAGGCCCTTAGGTCCTTCGGTAAAGCGCCACGTGATTTGCCCGATCCCCGGCTGTACAATTTCAGCCGTCACCGCGTCGGAGCCCTCGGCCCAGTTACATGGCATTTTGCGGTAGAGACCGATGCTGCTCCCCTCGATCATCGAGTGAAGCGACCAGGGGAAAAACGATTCTTCCGGCTGGCGAATGATCTCGAATTCGCAGTCGCCGCGGTGCACGAACGTTGTCTCGCCCAGCGCGAGCCGCTTCGGCGAGTTCTTGTAGAATTCCGTCATGGTGTTTTCCTGCTCCCCAGTTATTGTCCTCTGCCGCGGGCCTCTTGGCGTCTTCGATACAGGCGTTCCGTGAAGCCGCCGTCCTGCTCGAATGCTTGCGCCTGCGCCGCGAGTTGTCGGTCGAGTAAGCTGCAGGCCACTGCTATCAGCGTCAGCGCGGCATTGGCTGCGATTTCGGGGTAAGTGGACCTAGTGGACACTGTGGACTTTGTGGACTTAGTGGAGTGTCCATTCCGTCTGTCCTGTCCACTCAGTCCATGTCGTCCATCGCTCTCGTGAATCTCCCGGACCCATGCCGCCACCTCATCGGCAGTTCCGCACCGTCGCGCGATCAAGTCCTCCCGGCGCGGATCGTCTCTTTCCCACAGCGGCAGACGCCGTTGCCGGAGGAAATCCTCATAGTCAAGCCGGAGCTCCTCGAGGCTGGCCCGCGCCACGTTGGTCAGTTTCAATTCCGTTTTCTTGGAAGTCCCCGAGGCCTTGCTGCCTTCTGCGATGTTTTGGACACCGGAGCGTGCCGCCTGAACCATCTGGTCATGGGTCCGGCTACGCTTCTCAACATACCGCTGGCAGAATCGCACCGTCACATCATAAACCAACTGCGCTATCTGAAAGCTCTTTAGCTTCCGATACCCGCCATGCCTCGGAATCAAGTCCGCCATCCTCCCATTCTCCTCCCTTGTCCATGTCGTCCATGTTATCTACGCAGTCCACGTGCTCAGTCGTCTAAAGTCTTGAGCAACAGTATGATATCTCGTGTGTGCGTGTCAAAGCCGCTAAAGTCAAAACGCCCTACTGCCGATAAATCGACTAGAGAGATGAGAATTGAATTGTGGCTGTTTGTCCCCCGGGCAGAGCCTGGGGCGTGAGAGAGCCGAGAGACTCAGAGAGTGAGAGAAATGGATACCAGCGGCGCGCATATAGAAGGGCTCCCGCCCTTGGCCGGCACGCTCGAGGGCGGTCGGCGCCATGCGACCCAAGCGCCCACCCAACTGGACGTACGCGACGCCACCAAGCCCAGCCGCTCAGGGGCAGCGGGCGACACGTCGCCGGAAAGCGCTGGGGCTGCGCCTCAGGCGCCGGCCAAGACGCTCGCCAATCCGAACCGGGCGATTCGCCTTAGATTCGACGAGGGCGCCGAGCGCATCATCACGAAGATCGTGGATCGCCAAACGAAGGAGGTTATTCGTGAGATCCCGTCTGAAAGACTGCAGCGTGCGACCCAGTTGTTCCGCGATTACGTCGGTAAGGCGTTCGACATCGAAGGATAGGAGACGTTAGCGATGGCAGGTGGGTTCAGCGTCGGGGGGCTGATCACAGGTCTGGACA
>DUZM01000038.1 GCA_013349485.1 Candidatus Hydrogenedentota bacterium
GACGCGACTAAGTCATGGGACTGCCCAAGACGCTTACCATCACGTCCGAAGAGATCCGCGAGGCCCTTCGCGAGCCGATCGGCGCTATCGTCGACGCGGTGCGCATTACGCTCGAGCGCACCAAGCCCGAGCTTTCGGCCGATATTGTGGATCGAGGGGTCGTATTGGCCGGCGGCGGCGCCCTGCTGCGCGGACTGGACCAGCTCCTGTCGAAAGAGACGGGTCTCCACGTGACCGTCGCCGAGGATCCGCTCACGGCAGTCGTGCTGGGCACCGGAAAATACCTCGAGGGACTTAAGACCTTTCGAGAAGAAGAAATGTAGCTGTTAGCTGTTGGTTGTTAGCTGAAAGCTGCTAACAGGCCGTTGATAGCTATAAGCTGATGGCTAATCGATGAATCTCGCGCGTCACATACATGAAAGCCGCTCGGCAGTGGTCCTGGCGATCTTGGTGGCGTTGTCGCTGGTGTCGCTTGCGTCAGGCAAGCGCGCCACCTGGGTTGCCGACGGATTACGCGCCGCAATATCCGTGGCGTCGTATCCATTCTCGAAGGCGTTAAAGACGGTCGAGCGGGCGGCCGATTACACGACGGGCTTGTTTGTTTCTTACAACGGCGCGCTCGAGGGGAACCGCGCACTGCAGAAAAAGCTGTCCGCTGCAATGCTGCGCGCCGCAGATCGCGCCGAGCTTGCCGCCGAAAACACGCGCCTGAGGCGCATGTTGCGATTTGAAAGAAATCAACCAAAATTCTGTTTTGAACCTGTGGAGGTGGAAGTCATCGGGGAATTCGAGCGGAAGCTCCAAGTAGATCGAGGCAAGAAACACGGCGTCCGCGAATTCATGTGCGCCATGACGAGCGACGGTGTCGTCGGGGCGGTCGTGGATGTCCAATGGTTGTCCTCGCACGTGCTCACGCTTCATCACGCCCAGTGCCGAATCGGGGCCATGATTGGCCGCAACCGCGTGCGCGGCATCGTGCGCGGCAGCGGCAGCGACGTCAGCCGTATCTGCACCATGGAGTACATCGACATTAATGATGACGTCCGGGTCGGCGACATCGTGGTCACGAGCGGCGAGCGCATTTTCCCAAGGGGCATTGTCATTGGCACGGTCTTGTCCGTCCGCAGCAGCAATTCACTCCTTAAAGAGGCGGACGTCATGCCCGCCGCGAATCCCTACGCGCTGGACGAGTTGTTCCTGGTGCAGAAGGCCGAGACGCCGCTTGATGAGGTCGCTGGGGCAGCGCTCAGTGAGGCAATGACGCCTGATAGTGCGATGTCGCGTGCATATCCCATGCCGGATCTGCGCTCCGTGCAGGAACGATACGCGCCGTAGCTCCCCGACGCTCAATCATGCGCAAAAACGCACTCTGGCTTATTCTGGTCGTCATCGCGGCACTCATCCAGACCACCTGGTTGAAGGCCATCGCAATCCGGGGCGTCGAGCCCAACCTGATACTCGTGCTCGTCGTCTATTTCGCCATTGCGAGCGGCGAAGAACGCGGCATGTTCACGGGGGTACTTGGCGGCGCATTTCAAGACGTTTCCGGCGCCTCGATCCTGGGCCATCACGTCGTCTGCCTCGTGCTTGTGGGCTACGGCGTGGGCAGGCTCACCACGCGCCTTATTACCGAACACCCTGCCGTGAAGGTGGCGGTCGTTTTCACGGCCGCGCTCACCAACGGCCTCCTGTACACCTTCATCGAGTACGTTCAAAGCCCGGGCTCGAACCCCATCTCCAAGATTCTGGCAGGCGTCATTCACGCAACGTTCTACACCGCCCTCCTTAGTCCCGTCGTGTTCTTGTTGGTCTATCTGGTCGAGCAGCGGCTGGGCCGCGCCAAGCCAAAGCCCCGCGGGGCGACGCCATGACGCCGGGCGCGACGAAGAAAGCGGTGCATTCGGACCCGAATAAACGCCTGCGCGTCGTTGCCGTAATGCTCTCGATCGCCTTCGCCACGCTCGTGGTTCAACTGTGGCGCCTTCAAATTGTCCATGGGAGCGAGTACTTCGATAAGGCCAAAAACAACCGGCTCCGAGAAGTCCGCCTTCGCGCGCCTCGGGGCATCATATACGGCCGCGACGAGCACGTTATCCTGGCCGACAACCGCGCCGCGTGCGACCTCGTCCTCGTGCCCGTTGACTGTGCCGGCGTCGAGAAACAGGTCTGTATGCGTCTCGAAGACCTGGTCGGCATAAACGGCGACGCTCTCGAGAAGCGAATCGAGGAATATCGACGCAGGCCGTTCACGCAACTTCTCGTGCGACAAGACCTCTCGATGACCGAACTCACGAGCATCGAGGAATTCAACTATGTTCTTCCCGGAGTATTTGTCGTGCAACGGCCGCAGCGCCGATACGTGTACGGCCGCACCGGCGGCCAAATCCTGGGCTGGCTCAACGAGATCGATGGCGATGAACTCGAGAGGAAACCCAAATACGCGCTCGGCGACCTCATCGGCCGCGCGGGCGTCGAGCTAGTTTACGAACCGCTTCTTAAAGGGACGAACGGCTACATGATTGTAAGCCGATACGCCGCAGGCGAAGTCCAGATGCGCGGCGGCGTGCCCGGGCCCTTGGACCAGGCGCTCACCGATCAATTCGGCCGCCAGGTTGAAGTCGAAGAGACCCTTGCACCCGAGTGGGGTCAATCGGTTTCACTCACCATAGATGTTGCCTTGCAGGCGAAAGCCGAGGCGCTTCTCGAAGGCGAGCGCGGCGCCATCGCCGTCCTTGACGCCGACACCGGTGAGGCGCTTGCCTTGGCCAGCGCGCCGGGTTACGACCCAAATGTGTTCCTCATCGCGCACCGCACGGAAGATCGCCAACGACTTAGGGAACTACTCGAGGATCCCGACAAGCGTATGCGCAACCGCTGCTATCATGAGCACTATCCGCCCGGCTCCGTCTTCAAACTGGTCGTCGCGGTGGCCGCCCTCGAGGAGGGCCTTATCGATGAGAGCACCTCTTTCTATTGTCCCGGGCATTTCGATCTTGGCGATACGACTTGGGGGTGTTGGCACGCACACGGCCATATCAAGACCGTGGATGCCATCGCCTATTCATGCGACGTGTTCTTCTACAACGTGGGCAAACAACTAGGCATCGAGAAGATTAACGAGTGGGCCGCACGGATGGGCCTCGGCGAGTTTAGCGGCATTGATCTGCCCTTGGAGGAAAAGGGCCTAATCCCTTCACCTGAATGGAAAGAACGGGCATTCGCCGATCTAGACCGATGGAACCGCGCCTGGCAACCCGGCGACACGATCAACGTCGCCATCGGCCAAGGCGCGACGGTGATCACGCCGTTACAGGCGGCGGTCATGGCTGCGGCCATTGTCAACGGCGGCAAACGTGTACGTCCCTATGTCAACCAAGAACTCGGCCCGCAAGCATCCGACTCCTACATCAGCCAGCGCACCCTCGAACTCGTTCAGCGGGGCATGCGCAAGTGCGTCGATAAACAGGATCCCCCAAGCGGCACCGGGCGGTTCGCCCACATTGACGGCATGGCCATACTGGGCAAGACCGGCACTGCCCAAGTGGTGAGCCAGGATTTGTATGAGGACCTTTCCGAGGAAAAGACGCCCTACGAATGGCGCGCCCACGCCTGGTTCGTCGCGGGCGTTCAAGATCGACGTCCTCGGATTGCCGTGTGCGTGTTGGTTGAGCACGGACTCCACGGCAGCACCGCAGCCGCGCCCTTGGCCAGGGAAATCATCGCCTTTTTCTACGCCAAACGCGCCCCCGACTATGCCGTGCTCGCCAAGGTGGAGAACGCGCCATGATGAAACCCGTCTACGACTTCGATCTGCGCGACGCACGCATTAGGACGTTCACCGTCCGCAATTTGGGCCATCTCGACTGGTTCATTGTCGGCTTTGTCTTTTCGTTGGCGGCCATTGGACTGGCGACCCTGCACAGCGCGAGCATGAGCGGGCTTCAGGCCGCCCCCCGCTACGATCTGAGACAGGCCGTCTGGCTTTGCGTCGGGCTCATTGCGGCAGGCGCCATCATTTGTACGGATCACCGGTTCATGCTTTCCCTGGCGCCGCTCATGTACGTCGGCGCGCTCGCGTTGCTTACCGTGGTGTTGATCCTTGGCATCGAGGCCCGCGGCGGGCAAAGCTGGCTCCGGTTGGGGCCCTTCCGCTTTCAACCCTCCGAAGTTGCCAAGATTGCCCTCGTCTATATGCTTGCGTGGTACTTCACCAAAGCCGGGCGCCGAATCCGCAAACTGCGCTTCCTCTTACTGGCGTTTGCCATCGCCGCAATGCCCTGCTTGTTCGTCGTCAAGCAGAACGATCTGGGTACAGCGCTCACGTTCCTCCCCGTGGTGTTCGCCATGCTCTTCGTGGCGGGCTGTAGACGGCGGCATCTTTTCCTCGTCGCATTGCTGGGCGCAGTCTCGCTGTATGCGGCATGGCCGCACCTGAAGGAACACCACCGGGAGCGCGTCCTCGCTTTCATAGACCCCGCCAGGGAGCAGCCGAAAGGCAAGGACTATCGCTATCACCAAATCCAAAGCAAGATCACTGTGGGCAGTGGACGCATGAAGGGAAAGGGCTTCGGCCAAGGCACCCAAACCCACCTAAATTATCTCCCGGAATACCACACCGACTTCATCTTCTCGCTCCTCGCGGAGGAAGGCGGGTTCATTGGGGCCGCCTTGGTGGTTGGACTGTTCATGGCCCTCCTGTTGCGGGCGCTTGCCCTCGCCCGCACCTGCCCGGAACCCTCCGGCTCGCTCGTCATCGCGGGGTGCGTCACCGTCCTCGCCGTCCACGCATTCGCCAACATTGCGATCACCATAGGGTTGATGCCCGTCATCGGCTTGCCGTTGCCGTTCTTGAGCTACGGCGGCTCATTCTATCTGACGACCATGATGTGCGTCGGGGCCGTTCTCAACGCCCCTATTCGAAAAGGGTATTTCACTGGATAGCGCGGACTATGGAATAATGATGATCGTCGCCTTTGACGCGGCGGCCTCGTCCGCGCGAAGGATGGAGAAAACATGAAAGAATTCGTTATCAACGCAGGGCCCCTCGAGACGCGGATCGCGCTCTTGGAAGAAAAACGCCTGGCCGAACTCAGCATCGAACGGCACGAAAGCAAAAGCATTGTCGGCAATATCTACAAAGGCCGCGTCGAATCCGTTGTGCCCGGCATTCAGGCCGCCTTTATCGACATCGGTTTTGACAAGAACGGCTTCCTGTACGTTTCCGACATCGCCGGGGCCGAGGGCACCGGCGATTTCGAGTTCGTCGACGGCGTCGTCCGCCAGCACGCACACTCGAGAAGGGAACACCGGCCCAGCATCGACAAAATCCTCAAGAAAAATCAATACATCATGGTGCAGGTAAGCAAAGACAAACTCGGCACAAAGGGCGTGCGCCTGACAAACTTCATTACCTTGCCGGGCCGCTACCTCGTTTTAATGCCCACCGTGACCCATCTCGGCGTCTCGCGGAAAATTGAAACGGAACAGGAACGGGACCGCCTACGACGAATACTCCAGCAGATCCGGCCTAAAGGCGTCGGCATTGTTACGCGGACTGCCGGCGAAGGGCGCCGCACCACCGATTTCCGAAAGGACCTCAACTACCTTGCCAAGGTCTGGAACAAAGTCAAGGCGCGCATGGAATCCATGAAAGGGCCGTGTCTCCTTCACGAAGACATGGGCGCCATTCTGCGCGTTGTCCGCGACAGCTTCACAAACGACGTCGGCAAGCTCACCGTCGACAGCGAGGTCGAGTACGGCCGCATAGTGAGTTTTCTCGACGGGTTTGCGCCAAACCTAAAAAAGCGATGCAAACTCTACCAAGGGAAACGACCCATATTCGACAAATTCGGCGTCGAGGAGGAAATCGAAAAGGCGCTGCGGCGCAAGGTCTATCTGAAAAGCGGCGGCTACATCTGCATCGACCAAACCGAAGCCCTCGTCGCCATTGACGTGAACACCGGAAAATTCACCGGGGCAAAGCACCTCGAGGAAACTGTGTTCCAGACCAATATGGACGCCGCAGCCGAGATAGCGCGCCAGGTCCGTTTGCGCGACCTCGGCGGCATAATCGTCATCGATTTCATCGATATGCGCTTCGAACAAAACAGGCGCAAACTGATCAACAAGCTGCAGGAATCACTCAAGGCCGATCGCGCAAAAACCACCGTCTCGGAAGTGAGTGAACTCGGCATGATCGAAATGACCCGCAAGCGGGTCAAACACAACATCATGAATGCGCTCTCCCAACCGTGCCCCTACTGCGAAGGCAGCGGCATGGTACGATCCGTTACCACAATGACGTTTGACGTGCTCCGAACCCTCCAATGTCTATTCTGTAAGTCCAAAGAAAAAAGCGTCATCCTCCAAGTCCACCCCGACGTGGCCAGAAGACTTCGCGCCGAGAACAAGCATCTACTGGACGGCATCATGCAGCGATTCGATCGCGAAATAACCGTCGAATCCGTCTCCGATTTTCACATCCACGACAACCGTATTCTAAGTGCACGCACACGAAAAGAAATCGACGGGTGACCCGCTCTCCCTGTCCCGGCCTCGATGCGGACGCCTCAAACTCGATAGCCTTCAGGCGGGCACTGCCCGTTACCGTTGGGACGCTGGCCGATGCATTGCAGGTAATTATATCGGGCCGCCGTTGGAGAGGATAATGCCCGACTCATCGATACTGAAAGTTCGGATGCCTGACTTGGCCGGCGCCAGGGGCGTAGCCGTGGCTTCCCAGGAGGTTTCGGGGTCCTCGGAAGTAACCTGGAACGTGTACCCGCTCTTGGCGCCGGCGGCCAACGTCGCGTCAATGAACTGGTTTTGGATGGCGCTTGGATCGTGGAGTTCGGCGATATCGGTTGCGTAGGCGCCCGTGGCTGCGTGGTGCTGCGTCTGCGCGGCCGCCAACGTGCGCAGCGAGCGGATTGCAGCGGATTCGTTCGCCGATATGCGGGCACGAAGCACGTTGGGAATGGCGATTGCGGCGACGATGGAACCGAAGAACACGAGCACCACAACGCCCACTGCAACCAGAACGACCACGATGATCCATACCGGCATTGACGCCGAGGGCGACGGCGGCGCCATGGGCGGCGGCACGGGCGCCCCCTGGAACTGCGGCGCGCTGGGTCTGGCGGCGGGCTGCGCCGTCTCGATGCCCGCCGCTTGCTCCGGGGTGCCGATGCCGGCCAGCGTCTTCCGCAATTGGTCCAGGGCGATCAATGCGCCTCCCGACGCCTCGGTTTCGCGCGTGATTCGATCGCGCAATTGCGTTACAAACGCGTCCGCGTCGTCCCGCCGGTGTCGGGCCAACGCCGCCACTTGCGCCAGATAGCCGTCCACATAATCCTGCGCTTCGTGTGTCCATTCAGCCATGGGATCCCTCGCTTTCTTGCCACTGGTTTGCCACGGACGAACCCATCCCAACGGACATGGAGCGAAAAACCGGTCGCCGGCCCATACGCCCATTCCAGCAATATAATACTAGTCGATCAACCCCGAGAAACGCAACAGCTTTTTGTCGCCGAAACATCCGGAAACCGCAGAACCTGCTCCTTGCCCCGACCCGCCGAGCAATTGCACGTGGCTGCTGCCAAGACGAACCTGCCGCGTAACGCCCAGGGGCTACCGGCCTCAGCCGACGCCGGGCTGATGCCAATCACCGCCGGTTTGTGCTACACTTTCGCGCTATGGTTGACATGAGCCAGAAACCGGCAATCGTCCAGTCCGACCGATCCATCCTCCTCGAAACCGACGGCCCCGCCTTCGAGGATGCCCGGGACTGTCTCGCCGCGTTCGCCGAATTGGTCAAGTCCCCGGAACACATCCACACGTACCGCATAACCCCGCTGTCGCTGTGGAACGCGGCGGCAGCGGGCCTATCCGCAAGGGACATCCTCGGCGGCCTCGAGCGGTTCAGCAAATACGATATCCCGCAAAACATCGTTGTCGAGGTCGAGGATTACGTCGCGCGGTACGGCCGCCTGAAGCTGTACAAACGCGAAGACGGGCAACTCGTTCTCTATTCGGACGACTCGCTGCTTATCATGGAGCTGCTCAACCAGAAAGCTATCCAATCCTATGTAACCGGCTCGCCGGATCGAAAACACATTCTCGTAAAACCCGGCGACCGCGGCAATGTCAAGTGCGCCCTCATCAAGATAGGATTCCCGGTCGAAGACCTGGCCGGTTACGTCGAGGGGGCGCCGCTGAGACTGGCCCTGCGGCAGACCGCCCTGTCCGGAAAACCGTTTTCGCTCCGCAGGTACCAGTGGGAATCCATCGACGCGTTTCATGCGGGCGGGTCGAACCGCGGCGGCAGCGGGGTGGTGGTCCTGCCGTGCGGGGCCGGCAAAACCATCGTCGGCATCGGCGCTATCGATCGCCTGCAAACCCAAACCCTCGTCCTGACCACCAACACCGTGGCGCTCCGTCAATGGAAAGCCGAATTGCTCGATAAAACCGACCTCGCGTACGACGATATAGGCGAGTACAGCGGCGACGCAAAGGAAATGCGTCCCATAACCGTTGCCACCTATCAGGTGCTTACGTACCGCAAGACCAAAGACAGCGAGTTTGTGCATTTCGACCTGTTCGATCAAGGCAATTGGGGGCTCATCATTTACGACGAAGTCCATTTGCTCCCCGCACCGGTGTTCCGGGCCACCGCAACGCTCCAGGCGCGCAGGCGCCTCGGCCTCACGGCAACGCTCGTCCGCGAGGACGCCCGGGAGGACGACGTCTTCAGTCTTATCGGCCCGAAGAAATACGACGTGCCATGGAAAGTCCTCGAGAAACAGGGGTGGATCGCGCAAGCGATGTGCACCGAGGTCCGCCTTCGACTCGCTGAAGAAGAACGCTACCGTTACGCCATCGCAAACAAACGCAGCAAGTTCCGGATCGCGTCCACAAACCCCGTCAAACGCGCCCTATGCGAGGCTTTGATCGAGCGGCACAAAGACGACAACGTCCTCGTGATCGGTCAGTTCCTGGATCAACTCAGAATGCTGGCCAAACACTTCAAGGCCCCCCTTATTACGGGACGAACGCCCGTCCGTGAACGGGAACGACTCTACGAGGCGTTCCGCCGAGGCGACGAGAAGTTGCTGATCGTGTCCAAAGTAGCCAATTTCGCCATTGACCTCCCCGACGCCAACGTGGCCATCCAGGTATCGGGCACGTTCGGTTCCCGGCAAGAAGAAGCGCAACGTCTCGGACGAATACTCCGGCCCAAAATCGACGGGTCCGTCGCACGGTTCTATTCGCTGGTGTCGCGCGACACGTGCGACCAAGACTACAGCATAAAGCGCCAGCTCTTTCTGACCGAACAAGGCTACCGGTACGAGATCCGAAACGCGGAAGACGTCTGAAAGTAAGGTCGGAAGACAGAACTAGAGAGTGGGGAGTAGGGAGCAGGGGCTGGGGACTCGGGAGTAAGGACTCGACGTCCACACCCGTCCGTGACCGTCCGTATCTGTCTACGTTGTCACGAGGGACTATGAGGACGCCAAGGATCTTCCGGTGAGCCGTTCGTATTCTTCCATGGACTCGTGCATATGGTCTCGTTCGTCGAGGCCGATCCGTCTGAAAAGGTCTGCCAGCGTCGCCTGTCGCGGGTAATACTGGAAGTATTCCGACTCGGCCGGCTCGTCTTCCCATTCGGGGTGTTCTTGAACAAGACGCATGTATTCGTGCTCCGCATGCGACTCGAACCGGGCGTTCATTGCGAACGACCACTCGGGTTTGAGGCGATACATAAGACGGGTCAGGACGAGATATTTGAACGCCATAACGCGCGGGAGAAAGCAGGCCTTGATCCAGCCCTGTCTTATGCCCTTCTGCCGCATGATATCCTCGATCAGCATGAGGTGCCATTGCTCGTTGTCCTGCGACTTTCTGCCGAGTTCAATGTGCCGAACGGCCAAGTCGGACCCTTTCTTGTCTGCACCCCGAGTCCGCGCGTAGCTGCGCGTCAACCGATTATACGCGCCGTTCTCCCAGGCCCAGTACGGGTACCGCGCAAGGAGTTCAATCACCTTGAACTTCGGCAGCGTTCGCTTGAAACCGTAGATCAGGTCCATACCCAGATACATCGTTCGCAGAAGAAGATTGGCCGACATGGCCGGCGTCTCAAGCGTCCTCGCTTGCTCGGCTTTCAGATCGACGTCTTTGCCCATTGTGTACTCATATTGAGCCATCGCGTCGGACCTTTCTTCCCTCCGAAGTGTCATAACCGCCCCGCTGAAAAGAGGATGCCTGCCTCGACGCGGGAAGTCCAACAGAAAAGCGGGACGCGCAAGCCGCCAGCGCGCCGCAAGTTTGTCTCGTCGTTCATTCCTCTTGCGGCCTGGCTTCCGTCTGCGACTCGCCCGCCGTTTCCGGGGCAACGCCCTCGCCGCTTGCCGGCGGTTCAACAGCGGGCACTTGCTTGGCAATCTCGAGGACCTCTTCGGCAGGGACCACCGCACTCGCTGTGTTAAGGTCTTCGTCCGAAGTCCAACCGAACCCTGTGGACGCCGTCTTAATACTCCGCAGCACGACGACGCCGACGCATTTCCCATCCAACGTGAGGGCCGGCGCCCCAAGCATGATTCCCGGCCATTCGCCAAGGATATAGAGCCTTCTGGGTTTATCGAGAATCGCCTTCACGCGCTGGAAGGACCCCGCGCACTGGCGCTTGGCGACTTTGCCCAGGCGGTGGAGCAGCATGAGTTCATCAAATTGCTCAGCGGTCCCCGCGGCAGTCAGATCAACATACGGCAGCGGGTTCGCGATGGCCACAGTAGGACGAAGAAAAGCCAGATCCAGGTCCATATCGCGCAACGCGACCTCGAAAGGCGTTTCCTTGCCGTCTTCAAAGAGCACGGTGATGCTTTCTATTCGCGTCTGGATCTCGACGCCGTCTTCTTCCTCGAAAAAATCCGCGTAGAGCCTGGATGGGTCGATTGAAGACAACGACATAACGACGAGGCCTTCAGGACTTATGATCGTGCCCGTCGCCTCTTGCACGAATTCGCTCTCTTCCGAGCCGTAGTCCTCCATGTTGAACACCTCTCGGATCGCCAGTCTGACCGTGACAATCGCGCCTGCGTGTTTCGCCAATACGGCCCGGCCTGCCGCGGCGACCTCGTCGCAGCGGGCAGCCCAGCCGCTGCAAAGCAAGACGACTACCGGCGCAACCTGACAGCATCGCTTACTCATGAGAGCCCTCCTCGTCACCGGCCAAAGATGGCCGAGCACGTGCCCCTCATCCTAACCGAGGACGAGGCGCCGGTCAAATCTGAGGCCTTGTACGCGTGCAGGCTGCAACCGCCCCGTGATATGATCCAAAGCCGTCAACGCCCTGACGGCGTCTAGACTTCCTGCTTCGGCGGCGCGGCGCTCCTTTATGATTAAGAGATCAGAGATAGACTTCGGCTCCGACCCAGGGATCCAGTGCGCCCGGAAGCTCGCAATCGAGCGCGACCCGGACCCCGACCACGCATTCCAGGTAGCCCGGATAAGCCTCGATCTCTTTGACGAGACGGCCGCCTTGCACGGCCTGGGCGAGGCCGAGCGCCGGCTGCTTCTGGCGGCAGCGCTTGTGCACGACACCGGCCATTCGATCAGTCCCATCGCCCATCACAAGCACGCCCGAGACGTCGTGCTGGGGCAACCGCTCGAAGGCTTTGGCCGGGACGACTTGAACGTCATCGCCTGTGTAGCGCGCTACCACCGGAAAGCTCACCCGAAAGACTCCCATCGCGTCTATTGCGACCTTGGGCCGGATGCACGCGTCGTTGTCCGGAAACTGTCCGCGTTGCTGCGCATCGCGGACGGCCTCGACCGGTCCCACTGCGCACACACCCAGGCCGTGCGCGTGGCGTTGGTTGGCCAAACGTTGCGCATCTACGTGCGCCAGCGGCGCGCAAGCCCGACCGACGAATGGGGCGCCGTACGCAAGCGCCGACTGTTTGAAGAGGTGTACGGCCTGAGGGTGGACGTGATCCCCGAGACGGCCTAGCCCGACGTCGCCGCCCCGCCGCAAATATGGAATAAACACCGTAATCGCCGGGTACGAAAATCAGGGACTGACCCAAGCGAGCGACCCCGCCGTAGGCGGGGGCTCCCACCTCAGGCGGGGGAGCGAGACGGGTCTGTCCCTGATTTTCGTACCCGGCGATTACGCAGACACCCGCTTATTGACGCCCCACAATCGCCGTGATAGAATGCAACCCAACAATATGGGGGGTCACGCTTATGGTCGGGAGTCCTGACACGGCCAGCGCCCAGAAGGACCTACAGAAAGGCAACTCGTGCTTTCTGTGCTTTGCCGGACGCCACTTCCTGGTCAAGGTGCTCGATGTCGATGAAGAAACGGTTCGCGTATCCTTCTCCGGAAAAGACTACCCGATCGAAGGCGTCTACGTCGACCTCCAGTTTCATGATGAAGAAGGGTTTACGTGCTATCACACGATCGTGGTCGAAGGGCCCGGCGACGGGCGTGCCATACTGCTCAAGCGCCCCGCCGAGGCCGTCAGGAACCAGCATCGCGACTGTTGCCGCGTGTCGACCGATCTGACCGTCCAAGTAAGAGACCAGATTCATATGCGCAAATACGACGCCGCCCTGCTCAACCTCAGCACGAGCGGCGCCTTCTTGTGCACCCAGGCCCCGTTCGACTTTACGACCACCGTAGAAATGACCTTGTCGCTACCCGGCCAGCCCCTCCATACCGTCTTGGCCCAGGTTATGCACGTGGCCGATTCGCTGGACCATCGCGGCGATGCAGAACGGTTTCTCGGCGTGCGGTTCCTCGAAACCGACGCGCTCGCCGGCGGCCCGATCACGAAGTATATCCGCCAGCGCCTCCAAGAACTTCATCCCGCGTATTGACGACAAGCGGACTGGCCGCATCTTCCGGGCGTTGTCTTTGAACTGCGTCCCTAATCCTGCTACCCTCCGGAGCGCAATGAACGGAAGAACAGTCGCCGTTGTGGATTTCACCACGTATGCGCGTTCCGTGGCGGCGGCGTTGGACGCCATTGCGGCGCCCGCGGCGCTCCGCGGCCAACCGCGCATCTTCCTGAAACCCAACCTCATAACCGACGCGCCGCACCCCGTAACCACGCCGCCCGAATGCGTCGAAGCCGTGCTTGACTACTGCCGCGCCCACTCGAACGCTTCCGTCGCCGTCGCGGAAGGCGCCGGCGGACTCGACACAACCAAAGCCTATCGGAAACTGGGCTACGACGCCCTCTCGGCGCGCAAGAATGTCCCCCTGATCGACTTGGATCGCGAGGAACTCGTCCGGCTCGAGAATCCGAACTTCGAGTATCTCCCGGAGCTATACTTGCCGCGTTGCCTCCTGCACGGTTTCCTCATCTCGATACCCGTGCTCAAGGCCCACTCGATGTCGCAAGTCACCCTGACGCTCAAGAATATGATGGGCGTAGTCCCGGCGAAGTACTACAAATCCAGCGCATTTCGAAAGTCTAAACTCCACGGCCGCAACAACCGCGAGCTCCACCGCTACATCCTCGAACTGAACCAGTATCGCAAGCCCGACTTGACCGTACTCGATGCCACTGTCGGCATGGCGGAGGCCCACCTTTGGGGGCGAACCTGCGAGCCGCCCGTCAACAAAATCCTCGCCTCGTTCGATCCTGTGGCCATCGACGCTGCGGGTACACAACTCCTCGGGTTCGATTGGCGCACGATCGATCACATCGCCAGCGCCGACGGACTCCTCGGACATGCCGACGGGGCCTTTACCTGACCGGGTGTCGAAGCTCACGACCCTCCACCGCCGACACGAGTGCCTGGTTGGCAGTTCGTCTTGATTCGCACTGCCTCTCGCGCACACGTCTCGGCAGCTCGTCACGTCAGTGTTGGCTGCCCGTGCCATCGTCGCGCCGCCGGAAGGCAGAGTAAGCCAATATCACGCTTCGGTGACCTCGCACGCAAAAGAGTACGTCCCCGACGCAACGTCTACGAGGACGTGGCTGTCCGCCACGCCGCGCAAGGTGATGAACGGCACTTCGCTGAGCGGTTGACCCGATTCCGTGACGCTCTCTGGCGATGCTACGGGGAGATGCACACGGGCCGTCGTGTTCGGGGGAACCGTCAACGCCAACACGAACTTGGCCTGCTCTGTGCGCCAGGCAACATGGATAGGGCCGCGAATGGAATGATACGCGGCCTTCGCCCACGTAATTCCGCCGCCCGGACGTGGCCGAACTACGAAGTGCTTGTAGGCAGGTTCCCAACCGGGCTCAGCACCATCATAGGGGTACAAACCGGCGACCACCCGGAACAGCCACTCGCCCACCGAACCCAAAGCCCAATGATTGAATGAGTTCATACCGGGGTTCTGGAAGCCGCGCCCTTCGACGTAGCCGTCCCAACGCTCCCAAATCGTCGTGGCCCCCTGGTCGATGGCGTACCCCCAAGACGGCCGGGCGTGGCTTGTGGCCAAAGCGTACGCTACGTCGTTGTATCCGCACCGGGTCAGTTCGAGCATCATCCGACTCGTGCTTTGAATACCCGTGGACAGACGCCCGCCATACCGCTCGATGGCCGCCACGAGATGCGCCGCGGCTCTTGCCCGCAGCTCTTCCGGGAGAAGATCGAAATGCAGGGCCAACGCGTATCCTGCCTGCGTGTCGCCCTGAATGCGGCCGTCATCGTCGACAAACGCCTCCCGGAAGGCCCGCCGGATATCCGCGGCCAGCGCTTCATATTCCCGAGCCTTTTGCTCACGCCCGAGGACGCGCGCCATCCGTGCGGTCAGGTCGGTCGAGTGGGCAAAGAACGCCGTAGCGAACACCTCGTTCGGAACCGCGCCGCCGCTTTTCGGATAATCCTCGAGAATCAGCGTGTCGCCGTTGAGCCAATCGTTGTAATCGTTGTTGCGGCCTTTACGCCAAAGCAGGTCGGGGTTATTCGAGCGAATATATTCAATCCAGCGCTCGGCCGACTCGAAATGCGCTTCAAGGATCCGCACGTCCCCGTAGTTCTCATACGCGCGCCAAGGCACCACCACGCCCGCGTCGCCCCAAGCCGGCGTCCCGGAGCACCGCTCATTTTTACCGAAGGGATGTGGCGCGAAATCAGGGAAACGGCCGTCATCCGCTTGCGCATCGCGAACGTCCTGCAGCCATTTCGTGAAGAACCCCGCCAGGTCCATGTTGAAAACGGCGGTCTGCGAGAACACCTGAATATCGCCCATCCAGCCCAGGCGTTCGTCCCGCTGCGGACAGTCCGTAGGAGAACTCATCAAGTTCGCCCGCTGCGTCCACAGAATGTTCTGCGCAAGCTGCGTAAGCATGGCGTCGGAGCACTCAAAATGCCCCACTTCGGGCGAGGACGAGTTAAACACTCTCCCGACTAAACCGCCCGGATCCGGGCGCTCGGTTAACCCCGTTACTTCAACATATCGAAAGCCGTGATAGGTAAAATGGGGTTCATAGACCTCGTCCTCGTTTCCCCGGAAGATATACCGATCGACTTGCCTGGCCCCGCGCAGGTTCTCGGTGTACAGCGTGCCGTCAGGATTCAGGGCTTCGCCATAGCGCAACGTCATCGCCGCGCCCGGCGCACCTCGGGCCGTCATACGCACCCAGCCCACCATATTCTGCCCAAGATCGTAAATATGCACGCCCGGTTGAGGCTCCGTCAGGGCGACGGGGCAAAGCTCCTCGACCACCCGGATGGGTTCATTCCGCTGTGCAACAGGCGCCACGGTCTCATCAGAAGCCTCCGCAGCCTCCCATGCAGAATCGTCAAAGCCTGGGGCGTTCCACCCCGGCATCTCCATGCGCGCGTCGTAGGTTTCCCCGTCGAGTATGTCGCTTTCCCGGATCGGCCCCTTTCGACTTCCCTTCCACGCCGAATCCGAAGACACGACTACCTTCTGTCCGTCGGCGTACGCCACCTCCAGTTGCGCCAGAAGCTTCGGATTCCAACCATAGAGCGCCCACCCCGGGCCGCCAGGAATAATCCCTGCCAAGCCGATTCGGCCGGCGTACCAACCGTCCCCCAAGACTGCCCCCAAGACGTTTTCCCCGGGTTGCAGCAGGTCCGTCACGTCGAACGCCTGGTACTGCACGCGGGTGTGATAGTCCGTCCACTCCGGCGCGAGAATGTGGTCACCGACACGCTGTCCATTCACGAACAGCTCATACAAACCCAAGGCACTTACATAGACTGTCGCCCGCTCGAAACCCTCGTCGAGATCGAAAGTCGTGCGCAGCATGGCCGCGGGTTGCCGCTCCCCGGTGGGTCCAAGCCCCGGTACGAGCTGACCATCGACCAGGCTCGCAGGAGACCACGTAACATTCACATCATCCAAGGCATGTACCGGCACGCCCAAGGCGACGTTCTTCTCGCCGTCCAACACCTCGAGCTGCGAAAGAGCGAAGCCGAAATGCCCCGGCTCCCGGGCCGCAAGCCGGGTTACGCGCAGCCGCACGTAGCGCGCCTGCACAGGCGGGAAGGCGTAGGAGAGCATCTTCTCCCCAGGATTCGCTACGTCGGCCCGTCCCTGGTCCACAACCGTTTGCGGGCGGGCGAAATCGGCCTCATCGGACACCTCGACAAGAAAACGAACAGGGAAGAGATAC
>DUZM01000039.1 GCA_013349485.1 Candidatus Hydrogenedentota bacterium
CACCCGATCATCCACTTAGAGACGCGCCGGGCCGGAGATCGGGTGCAGATCGCCGTCCGGGACCACGGACCCGGCGTCTCAAAGGCCGAGGCGGGCCGTCTGTTTCGACCATTCCACAAATCCGCGCACGACGCCGCCAACTCCGCCCCGGGCGTCGGGCTCGGCCTGTCGCTTAGCCGCCGGCTCGCGCACCGGATGGGCGGTTCGCTGCGGATTGACGAAACGGTGCGGGACGGCGCCCGCTTCGTTCTTTCCCTGCCCCTCGCTGCCGACGCCTCGTAACCTGGGGCCTTTCTTGCCTGGAAACCGCGCACAACACCCTCTGTCATGGAAACCGCGCGACGCCGCGATCATGCCGATTAGGGTTCCTGGCCCGGAGTAGGCGAAGCCAACGTCGGACGTGGAACTCGATTTGTGCTATATTAAATGTTGTCTCGACCAGAGGGGGCGGAGGCATGAAGTTGACGGAACACGAGCGGCAACACATCTACGACGAGGCGGAAGCGATTCGCCGCGAGTTCGCATCGCTCAAGGGAAAGGGGGCCGACACCGAGCGGCGGCGGGCGGAACTGCGCAAG
This sequence comes from Candidatus Hydrogenedentota bacterium, assembly GCA_013349485.1. Classification (GTDB taxonomy): domain Bacteria; phylum Hydrogenedentota; class Hydrogenedentia; order Hydrogenedentales; family SLHB01; genus DUZN01. The sequence goes on from DUZM01000039.1 coordinate 579, forward strand.
CGCTACGAGCAACTAGATCGCATTCTTGTCAGCGCTCGAGAATCTGAGGAGGCGCAAGCGCCGGCGCCGCCTGAACACGCCGAGCACGCCGCCGAGCAGATGGAAATAGAAACCGTCCAAGCGATCGAAGAAACGGAGCCGGCCGCGGCGGGGCCTCAAGGCGATGCGGAACCACTTCCAACCGAAGCGACCGTACTCGATGCGGGGGAGGACGGCGCGGTTCACGGCGTCGTGGAAGGCGCGCCGCAGGTTGCGGTACAAGCCGACATAGAGGAGGCTGGATTGGAGGTTCCGGAAGTTCTGGCGGCGACCGTCGAGTCCGAAGCAGAGGCGGCCACGGCGGAAGGCGTTGAGCCCGAGGCAAGGCGGGCCTTGCTCGAGGTCGTTCAGACAGATTCGACGGATGCGGCTTCGGACGAAACGGAACCTGCGACGGCGGCGATTAGGACGGCTCCGAGCGCGTCGCAGGCTGCCGCGCACAAACGGGACGAATGCCCGTTCTGTGCAGAGAAGATTATTCGCGAGGCCCAGAAATGCCATTTCTGCGGGGAGTGGCTCCCCGAGAATTGGTGGGGGGAGACTCCGGGCCGGGCAATGTCTTCCGCGTCTGGGGCGGCCCGGGAGGGCGCGCCCGCCTACGTGGCCGTGATTCTGGCGCTTGTTTTTGCCGTGGTGGCGCTGCTGGGATTCCTGAAAGCCGGGGCGTGGGGTAGTGCAGCGGCGGGGGGAGGTTTCATCTTCTGGGCGGCCCTTACGTATAGTGTGCTGAAGCTGCTTATGCCGGATCAGCGGAAATCCGCGCGGCTCGGCAAATGAGCCCCGAACGACGCTGCGAAGTGTTGCGCCTTGACACGACGGCCCCGAATGCACAGAGGAGGTATCCGTGAGCGCTGAAGTTCCTGCGGGGCCGCCGCGCGTGCAGATACAGACGCAGTCAGGCTGTAACGGCCGGTGCGTATTTTGCCCGAACGCCGCGGTACTGGCCTCGGGCCTCGAGCAAGGCCGCATGTCCCCCGGGCTGTTCCACAAGATCATCGATGAGTTAGCCGAACTAACGCCTCAGCGGATTAGTCTGTACTTGATGAACGAACCGTTGCTCGACCCGCGCCTGCCCGAGTTCACCCGATACGCCGCCGAAAAGGTCCCCGGGGCCACTACGCTGGTGACGACAAACGGCCTTAACCTCGATGAAGCGCTCGGCCTCGACCTGATTGCCGCAGGTCTCAAGCGGCTCAAGGTGAGCCTGCAATCCCTCGATCCGGAAACCAACAGGAAGCTGATGGGTTCGCACATGGACCCCGCGAGGGTGGTCGACAACGTCCTCACGATGAAGCGCCTGATCGAGCAGCATCGGGCTGAACTCGATCTGCGCGTTTCGATGATCACCACGGCGCTGAATGCCTATCAGACGCGGCGCACGCGCCGGTTTTGGCGGAAACACGGGATTCGGCTCGTAACGTCGTCCGTCGAGAACCGGGGCGGCAATATTGACGAAGCGTCGTCCCTGAGCAAGGGAGCGATGCAGGATCGGAGCCGGCACTGCATCCGGCCGTATCGGGAGATGTGCATCCTGTTTAACGGCGACGTGGTGTTGTGCTGCGTGGATTGGTGGCGGACGGCCGTTCTCGGCAACGTCCGCGAACAATCGATCCGCGAGGTCTGGAACGGGCCCCGGTTTCGTGCAGTCCGCGCTGCCTTGAAGGCGGGGGATCGCGACAGTCAGCCGAAGATCTGCTTGAATTGCGCAGAAAGCTCCGGCGCCAAGAAACGGGGCTGGGGTATAAAGCGCCTACTTGGCAGGGGGATTGGGAAGACTTAGCTCGAAGACTCGCCTCGCTTGCATCGGGTCTTTCTTCAGACCACGCGGCCATCGTGACGCCCCCAGGCCGCGTCGGGCGTCCGTGAAGGGCGGCTTTGGCACATTGGTTTCGCGGAAAGGCGGCAGAATGCCGCCGACAGATACGCCCTGTGGCGTTCCTAACGAATCCTACCCGAAATGCTTCTGCAGAAAGGCAAGGTCGAGTTCGGGGTACACCGGGTAGGCGTCGAGCAGGGCTTTGACGCGCGCTCGGCCTTCGTCCAGCGCGGCCTCGTCGATAACGTACTTAGTCTTACTCGGTAGGCCCGCCCTCTTGCCGGCATCGAGCATGGCCGGGCGTGTGTTCGCCAATACGTGCTTGATGACGGACGCAATCTCGCGCATTTGGGCCTGGCCCATTCCCAGTGTGGTCGCGGCCGGGGTCCCCATGCGCAATCCGCTCGTGACGAGCGGGCCGTACGGGTCGCAGGGGATCGAGTTGTAGTTTAAAGTGACGCCACAGGCGCGCAACGCGTCCGCCGCCTGCCGCCCCGTCAATCCGAGCGGGCGCACGTCGACGAGCATAAGGTGGTTGTCGGTGCCACCGGTCAGCACGGTCAGCCCTTCCTCGATACAGGCCTGCGCCAACGTCGAGGCGTTCTCGACGACGCTTCTTGCATAGGCTTTGAACTCGGGCGTGTCGGCCTCCACAAGCGCCACGGCCTTTGCGGCGATAACGTGCGGCAACGGGCCGCCAATGACCAGGGGACATCCTTTGTCGATGTATTCCGCGAACTCTTTTGTGGACAGTATGATGCCGCCGCGGGGCCCCCGGAGCGTCTTATGGGTCGTTGAGGTGACGACGTGTGCGAAGGGGACGGGGTTTTGTGTTCCCTCGAACACCCCGCCCGCTACCAGGCCCGCGAAATGCGCCATGTCGACCATGAAGACCGCGTCGGTTTTGTCGGCGATAGCGCGGAGCCGGGCGAAGTCTATAGCGCGCGGATACGCACTGTAACCGGCTAGCAGGATAAGCGGTTTGATATCGAGGGCCAGCCGCTCGATTTCATCGTAGTCCAGCAGTCCCGTCTCGGGGTTGACGCCGTACGTATAGGCGTCGAACATCATGCCGGACGCGTTGCGCCGGTAGCCGTGTGTCAGATGACCGCCCGCGTAATAGTCCATGCCGAGCAACCGCTGATTGCCGGTTTCCTGCCGGATGCGGCCCCAGTCCTCGCGCGCTAGTTTCGCGGGATCTTTTACGCCGAGGCGCGCCAAGGCCGGGGCGCCCACGCGCGTCTCGAGGATTGCCCAATAGGCGATCAGGTTGGCGTCCGCGCCGCTGTGTGGCTGGACGTAGGCGTGTTCGCAGCCGAAAAGCCGGCAGGCCTTTTCGCACGCGAAGGTTTCGACCGCGTCGACGTTGTCGCAGCCTTCGTAGAACCGTTGGCCCGGCACGCCTTCAGCGTACTTGTCAGTGAGCATATTGCCCATGGCGAGTTGCGTCGCCAGCGAGCAGTAGTTCTCGCTCGCGATCAGTTTCAGGTAGCTGCGCTGGTCGGCCAGTTCCTGAACGATGGACTTGGCGATGTCGGGCGACGTCCCCGCGACCGCGCTCAGGTTGGCAATATACGCCAGAAAGCCTGCGTCGATCCCGCCCGGCGGCGCGGAATCCAGATACGCTTCGATTGCCGTTGTGGACACAGAACGGTCCCTCCGCTTCTCCGTGCCGAAAAGAGGCCTTATGGTAGTTCTTTTGGGGCGGCCAGATCAAAGCCTGGAAAAGACTACTGCGAATAACGCGCCGCGTAAAAAACGCCAGATCAGACGCAGACCGGTAGAAATGGAGCAACGTTCGGCGCAAAACCCCCGAGTCCGACGCAGGCCCACGTTCCTTTGGGCAAAGTTCGCGCGTCGCGCCGCCGCGCCGATGCAGCCTAGAAGGTCTCGACAGGCGCGGGATCGACCAGGTTGTCCATGATCAAGGCTTTGAATTGGTCGTGGTACTTGCCGAAGTTTCTTCCGGCCGAGTTCCGCGTCATGGTGACCACGAGCTTGTTGTCGGGATCGACGTAAAACGTTGCCGCGGACGCGGCGCCGTGGCCGAAGGTGCGTTTGCTGAAGCCCTTTGCGTCGAGCGCAAATACGACGCCGATGCCCCATTCCGGGGCGGCTTCAGCGGCCTCGAGCACGCCCGTAAGCTTCGCGGGCATTACTTTTTGCATGGTCTCTTCCGAGAAAAAGCGCATGTCGCCATAAGCTCCGCCGTTAAGCAGCATCTGACCGATCTTGGCGAGGTCCATCGGCGTGCTGACCGACCGCGCGTTCGTGTCCACCGCGTCGGTATTCGGGCAGCCGAGAGGATTCAGGAGATGGTTGAGGAAGAACTCCGGAATGGCCTCCCCGCTTGCCGCCTCGATAACTTTGCCGCCCAAAGCATACCCCGTGCCGTTGTAGACGTGCTCGACGCCGACGTTCAGGTACGGGTAATACCCGGCGACTACTTCCTCGAGATCGTTCATGTCGTCGCCCCAATGCCCCCACAGCCCGTTCGTGTGCGTATACAGACGGTGCACGGTCAGCGGTTGCTCGACCTCGATGTCGCGCAACGCCGGCAGGTACTTGTCCACCGGGTCGTCGAGGTCGACGCGGCCCTGGTCAACGCACATCCACATGAGTATGCCGGACAATAACTTGGTGGTCGACGCCATCCAACTCTTTGTCGTGACAGTCATGGGTGCTCCGTCGCGCTCGCCGTAGGCCTCATGCAGAATCGCGACGCCGTTGCGGGCGACGCATACGGCAAACGCCTGGTCGCTGTCCGCAGCCCAGTCTTTCAGCAACGCATCGATCCGTTTCGCTGCGCCGGGTTTGAATCCGGCCTCCTTCTCTGTCCCCTTGCGCAACACGGGTGCAGGCGGCCCCTCGACGGGACGCGGACACACGAAGGGTTCCGGCCACATCGCGTCCGTACCGTAGATCTTGCGTTTCAGTCCAACCCACCATTGCCGATCGAGCGCAAGGGCGCGTTCATTCTGCCGCACAGGGCTGCCCGTGGGTTCCGCGTGATACAGCGCGGCCATAAGCGCGCCGGCTTGCGGATCGTGCTTGAAGCTGTCCGTAAAGGCCCGCCACACGTAGCCTTTGACGTCCTCGAAATGCTCGGCGAGCACGTCGGGCGCGATCCCGTACGCGTCGGGCAGCGTCATCGAGAGTTCGGGACGGAAAAACCACATGCCGAATCCACCGGCGGCGTCCGGGAGTCGGAGCAACGTACGGAACCGGCGCAGCGGCCGCCCTTTGGCTGGGACGATGTCAATCACGGCCCCGTACCGGCCGGGTTTCTCCGCAGCCGTCACCTCGTTGTACTCGTTGTCGTAAAAACGTTGCTGGATCGTGTATTCGCCCAAGAGTTTCTCCGCTTCGTGCGGGTCGTCGAACTCGCACTTCGGGAACGCGTTCCCCCGGAACACACACGGCGAGAAGTTGATAGCCGCGTCCACAAGCGCTCTGGCCCGCGCTTTCCCGACGCCGTCGATGGGGGTCTGACCGACCTGGCGGCGTCCGACCAGCAGGGCGATCGCATTATCGCCGCTTGGGTCGGGATACTCCGTTAGCGTCAGGGTGCATCGGGCGCGGCCGTCCGCCGCCTCGAACCGGCCACGCCCCAGGGTTTTCCCGCCCGCCTTGGCCTTGACGATTGATCCGGCCAGCTCTTCAACGGCGAGGATCTCGAGCGTGACGGGCTCGGCCGGGCCGCCCTTGAGAACGGCCTTCGCGAGCGTGTCCGGGCCGCCTTTGTGCGCCAAACGCACGCGGTGCATGCGGAAACTGTATGGATAGGTGCCGCCGTCGTATCGCCAAGGATAGAACTTGACCTTGAAACCACGTGACTCGTCGTCAACGTCATTCACAAAAAGTTGGAGCCCGACCTCGTCGCCGTAACCCGGCGTGTACGCAAGATTTTGCCAGGGTAGCCGCACCTCGAGCACGTACCCGGTGTCCGTAATCGTCCTGGCGGCTTCGATCTCGAGCGGTGGTTTCGGTTCCGTGTTGCGGAAATCGGAGAAGTGATGCCGCAACGCGTCCTGCTCCTCGGTGCGGCCAGGTGCGATGGCGACTTGGTAGTAGTCGACCGCGCCGACGCCGGACGCCACAAATATCTCGACGGCGTCTTTGGTTGCGATGGCGGGGATGTCCGCGGCTTCCACGGGATCGTCGTCGCGCACGTCCAATAACAGCAACAGGCCCCCTTCATCCCAACCAACCCAAAATGACGTATCGAAATCGGCCGGGGGCTTGACGTCGCCCTCGACCGTCGTAAGGAGGCCGATGTGCAGCCCCGCTTCCGTCCAATCTGCACGGTTTCCGTCGACTTCGATCCCGTCGAGTTTCGGGGCTTCGAACAACAACGAATCGTCCGCGGCATGTGCCACAGCGATGAATCCCACGAATACAGACACGTAAAGTGCGCGCACGATAGTCATGGCAATCCCCCTTCTGCGGGCCTTCGGCAAGACGCCAATCCACGCTGCTGGACGTCATAGACACTCCGGCACCGCCCAAGCAATGATAACACATGCCTCGACCCCGGTTCTTGTCGGCCGAAAGGCACGTGGGCGATCTGGGAGAGATGCGCCGCGAGTAACCTGCCTACGCGGTTGCCGCATAGTCTGCGATGGCGTCGCCGATAGCCGAGGTGGACGACCCGCCCTCTTTGATTTCCTTTGCAGAAAGGCCCGGGAGCTTGCCGGACTCGAGGAACGCCACGCAGGCCTTCTCGACGCAATCGGCGGCCTCGGTTTCGCCGAGGTGGTCGAGCAGCATCTGCCCGGCGAATATACAGGCCAACGGGTTGATGACGTTCTGGCCGGTGTACTTCGGGGCGCTGCCGCCGATCGGCTCGAACATGGACACGCCTTCCGGGTTGATGTTCCCCCCCGCGGCGATGCCCATGCCCCCCTGAATCATGGCGCCGAGATCGGTGATGATGTCCCCGAACATGTTTCCGGTGACGATCACGTCGAACCACTCGGGATTCTTCACCATCCACATGGTGATGGCGTCGACGTGGGCATAGTCGCGTTCGATGTCGGGGAATTCCTTCTGACCCATGTCATGAAACGCGCGTTCCCAGAGGTCGTAGACATAGGTGAGCACGTTCGTCTTGCCGCACAGCGTGAGTTTGCTGTCCTTGTTGCGTTTTCGGGCCGTCTCGAAAGCGTACTTGAGGCATCGGTCGACCTCGTTCCGCGAGTAGACCATTTCCTGAACGGCGATTTCGTAGGGGGTGTTCTTGCGGGCGATGCCACCGAGCCCGGTATAGAGGCCCGCCGAGTTCTCGCGCACCACCACAAAATCGATATCCTCCGGCCCCTTGTTCTTGATGGGCGTGTCCACGCTGGGATAGAGCTTCACCGGCCTAAGATTGATGTACTGGTCCATTTCGAAACGGATACGGAGCAAAATACCTTGCTCGAGAATGCCGGGCTTGACCTGGGGATGGCCGATCGCGCCCAGGTAGATGGCGTCATATCCTTTGAGTTCCTCGATGGCCGAATCGGGTAGCACTTCGCCGGTGGCGAGGTATCGATCGCCCCCGAAATCATACCTCGTCGTGTCGAGTTCTGCATTAAACCGTTTTGCCGCGGCCTTGACGACCTTGACGCCTTCCCGAAGCACTTCCGGGCCGGTGCCGTCGCCGGGCAGCAACGCAATCTTATACCTGGCCATACAGACAGATCCTCCTTGCAGCAGCGCGTCGATGGGAGTCTACCGATGCTCACAGGACGTTGCGCCGGATACTACCATTAGTCGCCTTAGCGATTCAAAGAGACGGCTGCGTGCGTGCAACAAAGGGCCATGCATGATAAGTTGGTCTCGAAGCTCCTACGCCTCTCCGATTTTGTGCGCGCATACCGGCTAAGCCACGAGTTTGCAGGCTTTGGCGTGCGACGGGGCGGCACGGGCCGCCGATCTCGAGAAACCACGTGCCTGGCGTCGATGTGCGCAGCGAGACGTCTCGGCCGGGCAATTGCGCTTGGCCCCTCGGGTCTACTCGCAGGACACTGTCGGCGTATGGCGTTGGTTCGGCAGGAGCGGCGCGCCGAGCAGCCTCTCCAACTCCGCCAAGGTTTGGTGGTAGGTGAGCAGGGCGTCGAGGCGGTCTCTGCGATAATCATGCAGGTCTTGGGTTGCATCCATAAGATCGAAATGGGTGTATGTTCCCAGTTGCATCCCTCTCCTGACGGCCTCGACCATATCGGCGGCGGCAACGATCACCTCGTTGTCCAAAATCTCGATCTCGGCATGGGTTGCGGCCAACACGGCGCGCAGGCCCACCAATTCAGTTCGCACGCGGAACTGCGCGGCCCGGCTTTCGGCCGCGGCCTTGGCCGCGAGGCATCGGGCTTCCTCAATCACCCCCTGGTTGCGGTCGAACAGCGGCAAAGGTATCGAGAATTCAAGCATCAGGGTATCATCACGCGTTCTGTCAAAAACGGTTTCGCTCTGCTCGATCTGGAGCCTGCCCGGACGGAGCCCGATTTCTCTGAAGCGACCCGGGCGAAGTCTATCGGTTTTGAAAGTGACTCTCGCATCCATGTCGGGCAGGGCGTTTGCCTTTTCGAGGGCAATGGCCGCCCTGCGCGCTTCCACTTCGGCGGCCCATCGAGCTATTTCCGGGTTGTCTTCCATCCGTTCCAGTAGTTCTGCCTCGGAGGGAATCGGCGAGATGTCTGCCAGTCGGCCCGCGACGGAGTCGAATGTGGGCTGTGTGCCACCCCAGGCCGCCGCCAAACGCAGTCGTGCCGCATTGAGGCTGTGCTCGATGTGTTCGCGTTCGATTTTGGCCTCGCCCAGTTGCACCCGCGCTTCGTCCAGCTCTTTTACGGTAAGCTCGCCATTTCCGAGGTGCTGCGATAGCTTCGCGAGGGTTTCTTCAGCGCGACGAATGCCGTTCTGCGCAAGTTGGCGGTGTTCCTGCAGGACCAGCGCTTCGACGAAGTCCATGGCCATTTGCGCCAAGGCGTCCGCCTTAGCGACCTCGTAGTCATAGCCGGCCACGCGCGACTCGTGGTCGGCAAGCCGCGCGCGTTTCGCGCGTTTTCCGCCCAATTCGATGAGCTGGGAAAGCCGTATCGTGATCTCGGCGTCGCTGAATCCCGATCGCTCGCGACGCTCTACCCTTCGCGCGACCTCGATCGTGTTGCTAAGCCGCAAGGTGCTCCGGACGGGTTCAGGGCCGGGGCGCCACCGCACTTCGTCTACCTCGAGCGTGAGCTCAGGGTTGGGCCGCAGTCGCGCTTGGAGCGCCCGGGCTTCGGCGGCCCGGACCTCCTGAGAGAAGGGTTCGAGGTACGGACTTCTCAGCAAAACGAGTTCGACGGCCCGGGCAAGCGTGAGGACGCCCGCCGGTTCATCGACCAGCGAATTCCGGCTCTCGGACGGTGCATGGCAGGACGGGTGCGTTTCCTGGGGCGCCGGGCCGTCTTCGCTGCGCTGCTCGTCGCCATCGGCGGGAAACGCACAACAGCAACCGAGCAACAAGACCGTAAAGACCGTGCAGAGTTTCCGAACCATGCCGATACCCCTAGTACTTGCCTCGAAGACGCGGCTAAAGGGACTCGCTTGCGGGAGGGAACCGGACGTCCAACGCTTCTCCCGGAAAGAAACGGCCCGGTGGTATGCCGCCCACCAGGATTGATAGGCCGCGCTCGGACACCGCCTGGTTGCGCCATAGCGCCATCGGCATCGCTTCGACCTTGCCGTCCACGCGAAGCACGCTGCCGCGCACCGCGGGGCCCGCCTTCCGCCTCGAGTAGACCTCCGCCACGGCGCCCACCTCGACGGCGCGCAGCGAATGCTCGGGGATATACGCCAACACCCGTTGGGAATCGGGCGAGGCAATTGTGAGCACAGGCATGCCGGCAAGGACAGTCTCCCCACTGCGACAGACTATGCTCGACACCCTTCCGGCCAACGGCGCCCGCAGCACGAGAAACTGCGTCCGCTGGGCGATCTCGGAAAGGCGCGCTTCTTGAACCCGTATCTCTCTTTGAAACGGTTCAAGCAAGCTCGCCCAGTTATGGTCCCCGTAGGCCTCCTTCCCGAGGTCTCGTCTCTGTTCCGCTTGTTCCATCCGCACTCTGGCCGCCGCCATGGCCTCCTCGTACTCCGCAACGCGCCTCGCGAGGCTTTCGTAACGCAAGAGCGTTTCGTCGGAAGTCCTTCGATCCAATAGCGCCGAATCGGAAGCGGTGTTCTGAGACGCACACATGCCCTCGAGGCGTTTCAGAGCCGCCTTGTCGGACTCGTACTCGGCGACCAGGAGAAGGTAGTCGATCTGCGCGTCGTCCGCATCGAGCATGACACGGTGCTGCGCCGCCATACCGTCCAGCTTCAGTTGCTCGCGTCGGGCTTCGAGTTCGCCGCTCAGGTGGGCCAGTTCGGCCTTAAGCGTGATAAGCTCGGCCTGAATAAGCGTGTCGTCCATGACCGCGACGGCCTCCCCCGCCTGCACCGGGTCAAAGACGTCCACTGAAATCGCGTGCACGGTGCCGTCGAAAACCGGCGCGACCGTTGCCTGGCGGACTTCGGCAATCCCCACGGCGTCGATCCGCTGCCGTTGGCGGCCCATGAGCGTTATCACGAGCGCCACGCCGATCAACCACACCACGATGGGAAGCAGGCGTTGCCGCCACAGCCTAAGTTGTCGCGGCAGCGGCGTACGAATCGCGGGCGCGGCGGCGTTGTCCTCGCTATCTGCCATCACACTTCCGTTTGCTCCTCATGCAATACAAACGTGACGTTTGACACGCCTTCCATCCGTTGAAGTTCCGCGACAAGGTTCTCGGCGCGGAGCGGGTCTCTCATCGTGAGGCGGTAAGCCATCTCCGTCGCGCCGGTTTGATGAAACCGTTGCGACATCAACTGGCTCGAGCGGCAGTGTCGCTTCAACACGGCGTGCAGCGCGCCGAGCCCGCCTTCCCCCTCCCGCACCCGAAACCGCACGAAACCGTCGCTGCTGTGTCTGCTTCCGAAGGACGTCCAGTGGAGGTACAACACAATGCCACAAAGCAGGACGGTTCCGGTGATTGCGAGGCCGTACTTCTGGGTGCCGGACGCCATCCCCGTAACAAGCGCCCAGAAAACGAACGCCGTGTCCCGCGTATCCTTTAGGATATTTCTGAATCGAATCACGGCAAGCGCGCCAATGAGCCCGAACGCGATGACGAGGCTGGTGCCGATGACCATCATCCCTAGCGCGATAATGAGGGTCAGCAGCACGATGGACTGCACGAAGGTGCGGGAATAGGAGAGGCCGGTGTGCGTGTAGACGTAGGTCCATGCCGCGAGCTGACCCAGCACAAACGCCAGCACAAGGGCGAGAGCAGCGTCCTCGAGACTCAACGCGGTGGGTCCGCCCAGCCCAGAACCCGCAAGCCTCCCCAAAAGCTCCATTGCGGTCTACCTCATGCTAGTTCCGGAACGTACACGCCCTCGTGTCCCAATTCCTTCATGCAAACGACGTATTTTGCTATCGAATCCCGCACCAAATGCAGTCGTTGCACCAGAAGTCTCAGCCAGTCAGGAAACACGTCTGAGAATTTTATCTCGAGAACCGCCGCAAAATGGCTCATGTTGTACCACCGCTCGTCAAAGGTCCATACCGCCGGGTCATACTCGGGGCAGGGCAGACACGCGAGACTCTGGTCGATAGTCACGCGAACCCTGTCCTCGAAATCGCTCTCGTAGGCCTCCCGAAGGTAACGTACGGCCACGCGAGGCGTCGCCTCCAAAAATTCCATCCGATCACGGAACTGCAGCAGCGTCTCGGATTCGTCGTCCGTGGCTACGGCCAGAACGCCGGGGACAATTGCCTCCCCGGCCAAGGCGGTCTGGACGGCGTTGCGGTGGACGCGCGCCCGCCGCTTGCTGATTACGTGGTTCAACCGGCGCTTGATCTCGAAGAACACCGGCGCGTCGGGATAGTCCGTGTAACTGCGTATCCGCAGCTTAAATCGATCCAATTCGCCCCGCTCGGAACTCCAATACAGAGCCAGGTCCGGGCTGTCGAGATACATCGTGTTGACTTCGTAGGTCGCGCCCTCGACGGCGTGGCGATCCGGCGACATATAGGGCTCGATGAAACACTTGACCTCTTCCGCTTCGATGTCCGTAATGAGGTACTTCATCTCGAACCGCTGGGCTCGCGCCGACTCGAAGGGACTATTGGCAAATCTCTGTTTTCGCATCCTTCCCGACCGTTCTGACGCAAGTACAGAATTAATGATAACAGTAACTTAACGAACAACGCAACGGTTTTTGGGACATTCTCTTGACGCCACGATTACGCTTCGTTTGGGCGGGCTCCAACTGGAGGTTGCCGGGGCTCGACAACGTCAATTCCTCTCGATCGCCCAGAAATGGTTCAGTGGTCCGTGGCCGTGACCGAGTGCGAGGGCGTGTTTGAGGGCCTCGGTCACATACTCTTTGGCGGCCTGAACGGCGTTCGGCACGCTCAAGCCCCGAGCGAGGCCGGCAACGACGGCCGCGGACAATGTGCACCCTGTGCCATGAGTATTATTCGTGTCGATGCGCGGCGCGGCGAACGCTTGGACGCCACGGCCGTCGAAAAGGTAATCCACCGCCTGTTCGTCCTCAAGGTGGCCCCCCTTGATGAGGACGTACTGCGGCCCTAGGGCGTGGAGCGCGCGGGCCGCCTGCGCCACGTCGCCCCCCGTTCGGATGCGGGCGCCGGCCAACGCCTCGACTTCAGGGATGTTCGGCGTGACCAACCGCGCAAGGGGAAAAAGGAGGCGGACCAGGGCTTTCGAAGCGCCCGCCTCGAGAAGGCGGGCGCCGCTCTTGGCAACCATGACGGGATCGACCACAACGTTTGGTATCTCGTTACGCCGCAGTGCGTCCGCGACGGTTTCTACGATGGCCGCGCTCGAAAGCATGCCGGTTTTGGCGGCGTCGACGCCGATGTCCTGCGCCACGGCATCGATCTGCGCCGCAACCATGGTCGGCGGCACGTCATGGACACCGGTGACGGCCACCGTGTTCTGTGCGGTGATCGAGGTCAATGCGGCCATGCCGTAAACCCGCAATGCCGTGAACGTCTTCAGGTCAGCCTCAATACCCGCGCCCCCGCCCGAATCGCTGCCGGCGATGGTGAGTGCCCGGGGTATCCTATTGTTTGCCACTATGTTGCGCTCCCGATTCACGTGAGGATTCCGGCCACGCACGCCGTCATAAAACACGCCAATGTGCCGCCGATAAAGGCTTTCAGGGCAAGTTGCACGATCTCGTGGCGGCGTTCCGGCACGAGCCCCGACATGCCGGCAATGACAATACCCACGCTGCCGGGATTCGCAAACCCGCATAGGGCGTACGTCGCGATTGTGATGGAACGTGGACTCAACGTTGCCCCTTTCACGGCTTCTCGCAAGTCGACGTAAGCTAGAAACTCGTTAAACACGGTTTTCTTCGCGAGGAGTGCGCCGACCGCCGCATTGTCCTCAACGGGCACGCCGAGAAGCGCCGCAAATGGCCGGAATACCAGGGCCATCACGTCCGTGAACGAATAGCGGATGACTGCCGTAAAGATTGCGTCGAGCAGAAAGATCATGCCGACAAACGCGATGAGCATGGCCCCGATGTTCAGTGCGAGTTTCAGTCCGTCCGCAGTGCCCCGCGCTGCGGCGTCGACGAGGTTATGGCTTTCGACGGGAACGGCGATGTGCGCTTTCCCGGACGTGCGCGGTTCGCCAAGCTCAGGCACCATCAACTTCGAGATCAATATGGCTGCCGGGGCGCTCATCAACGACGCCGTCAGCAAATGGCCCGGCGCGGCGCCGAACGTCGCGTAGACCACCATCACGCTGCCCGCGATCGTTGCCATAAACGTCGTCATAAGCGTGGCCAACTCGGATCGCGTCATCTCCCTAAGATAGCCTCGCACGGCCACCATGGACTCGATCCCGAGGAAGATAAGCAGGGCGGAGCCGAAGGTTTCGGCGCCGGACGTCTTGAGTGTGCGGCGCATCAGCCAGGCCACCCCGCGCACGACGGTTTGGATAACGCGGAGATGGTAGAGCACCCCCGTAAAGGCGGACACGAAAATGATGACCGGCAGCACCTGAAAAGCGACAACTGCGTTGATCTCGAGATCCGTGGCCAGATTGCCGAAGACCATCTCGGACCCCGCAATCGTCGAGTCCAGAAGCAATCCCACCGCCTTCGACATGTAGTCAAAAAAATGCACGCGAAGAAACGTCCATCTAAGCAGAATCACGCCCAATCCGAACTGTAGTCCGAGACCCCACGCCACCAGCCGCCAGTTCGCCTTCCGACGGTTCTCCGACATGGCCCACGCTAAAGCCACCATCACAAGCAAGCCCACCAAACTCATCAAGCGATAGAGCCACAACCGTTCCATGGCGCCGTCCTTCCGCCGTCTCAAAAAGTAGGAACTGCTCGAATAATCTGAACGGCACAACGGTACCAATCTCAGGCGCCCTCGATCAATGGCATCAGAAGACAGCAGGAACTGAAGAACAATGGAAATCTTGGGATAGACTCCGAATTAGGCAGTCATACCTGGCCACTACTATGCATTCTCGGTTGACGGCCCGGGTGCGCCACGCTATGCTGATAGCACAAGTGAAGACTTTGGTCGGGACGCCCGCTGCGACGCTTCGGGAAGCGGATGTGAGCGAATCATTCGGCATTTTGGCGTTTGGCGTTGCCAGTACCTGTGAAAGGACATTCGCGCAGGGTTGGTTGCGCGCGGAGGACTACGTCTGTTCGGCCACGGCAGTCCAATGCGGCAAAATTGAGAGTCTGTCACTGGACAGTAGTCGCCGAGGTCTGGCGACGCCTCGTGGATGCGGCAGCGCACGTTAACGCCAATACCGGCGCGGTGCTGAGACTGTAGAAGGGGTGAGACTGTGGCAAGGTTGCTTACAGTGCTGTTAGCTATCGTGGTTGTAGCGAGCATCGCTGGGTGTGGATTAAGGCCTGGCGATGTGCCTGGACAGCCAAAGAAGGCCGCGGACGAACGGGAAGTCACCACAGGGGAGTCAAACGACACGTTCACGTACGTGGCCAGTTGTGTGAATTTTGCAGGTCCGCAGCGGATCATTGGAGTTGGCAAGGTCTATAACAGGGAACTTGGCTCTCGGCCATTCTTGTGGTCGTATGACATACAGTCCGGGGCATTTGATGAACTTGTCACAAGTTGGTGCGAGAACCCATATACCGTTGGCAGGGGGTTTGGGGGTCTCTTCATCAGGGCGGCAGACGAAGCCAACGTACATGCCTTTGTGATCACTGACGACTCTTCCCGCCCGGGTGCGATAGCAACCGAATCTTACGAAGTGATGCCTGGCCCTCCCCCCGCTACGGATGACTTTGGCCGACGGCGGTATCTGGACGACACGCTGGGATACTATCACTTTTACAGGATCCCGCTTGCGGGCGGTCCCTTGGAGCAATATACACCGGTCGAGGAATCGGCAGCCAGGCAGTTGCGCCAGGAGTACCCCCGCGTCAGTGCCGTATGCACGCTCGGCGAGAATGATGAATATGCACTGTGCTATTGTTGGGGACCCAAAGACACCCGTGTGCATTATGTCTTGTATGACGTGGCTGCGGAGCGAGTATCGGCTCAGATCGCTTTGCCCGCCAGCGAGACCGGGTATGTGGGGCCATACAAGATCGTACTCCGCTTCGGCAAGAATAGGGAATTCCTGGCCGTATGGGAATGGAAGATGACTCGACCTGAAATACCTACAGAAGTGCTGATGCACCTTTTTGACAAGGAATTGCAGGACACCGCGGCTAGTCTCCCCGACATCGTAATCACGGAGGAACTGCAACGGTGCTTTCTCAGGGTATTGCAGGTGTTTGAATGTATAAGGTCAGTTTGACGAGAGGAAGCCTCCCTCGGGCAGAATGCGGAGACGAAACACTTGGTCGAGCATTCGCTCCGAGCCACAAGAAAG
>DUZM01000040.1 GCA_013349485.1 Candidatus Hydrogenedentota bacterium
CGCAACCTTGTCCCCACAACCAAATGGCCGTCGCCGGCGACTTCCCGGCGTTTCGGCGGGCCGCGTTCACCGGATGATGCTCAAGAATTGGTTCTGAACGCGCCATCAGGTCGCGGACGATGTCCGCGCCGGCGCCGACAGGAAGATACGCCTTGTAGGTCTGCCCGGTGATGTCGTGCGGCGGCGTGCACGCGACGCCCATGAGTTGCGTTGCGGACGCGGCGCCCGCCTTCACAACGGCCAGGTGCCGGTAGCTGACACCCGCATGAAATGCCACGCTCGAATCGCCCAAGTCGGCATTCAACGCCGCGATGAGTTCCTCGGCCTCCTCGCTCGAAATGTGCCCCGCCGTGAAGTCCTTCATCCGCCCGTCCTCGAGCGTCACGACGTTGCAGCGGAACGCGACCTCGTCCGCGGCCAGCGTAATACCTTGGTTCGCGGCCTCGAGCGGCGCACGGCCCGTATAGGTCACGCGCGGATCGTAGCCAAACAGAGACAGGTTGCCGATATCGCTGCCCGGGGCACACGCCTCGGGGATGGGATGGTAGAGACCCGTCAGACCGCGTTGCACCACGTCGTCCATAGCGGGCGTATGGGCAAGCTCGAGCGGCGTCCGGCCGCCGTGCTCGGCAAGAGGGAAATCCGCCATGCCGTCGCCTATAAGTATTAGATATTTCACTGCATGTCTCCGTTAGGGGACAAGTGACGGCTGTTCCTGTTGAAAAAATAGCACAGCCCCTGATACAAGTCAAGACAACGTGAGGCGAAAGACCTTGGAGCGACGGGCACATGCCGACGAATCTCGAGAGAAGTGCTGAACTGCTCGCCTTAAACGGCATTTTATTAGGCTCGAAAGCGGAAGCAAGAATTGCGCAACACGCGAAACTTGTTCGCGAATGGAACGCCTTTGCATCATTGGTCTCCGAAAACGACCTTACCGTTATCGAAGACACCCACGTGGTGGACTCGCTAAGCTTGGCCCCGTGGGTCATCGGTGCCGGGGGGCGGGGTGCCGCGTTGCTGGATATTGGCAGCGGCGGCGGCTTTCCGGCCCTCCCTCTCAAGATAGCCCTGCCGGAACTCCGCGTCACGCTCGTCGAGCGTTCCGAAAGAAAGGTCGGGTTTCTGCTCAGTGCGGCCGGGGCTATGGGACTCGACGGCGTAACGGTCGTGCACGGCAACTTCCCGGAGGGCGTCTCGGGCCTGTCTCCGGATGCGGTTACTGCCCGGGCCGTCGAGAAGCCGGACAAGGTGGGAAAGGCGATTCTGGCGTTTCTGCCCGGGGGCAGCACGTTCCTATGCCAGTCAGGCGCCGCGCTGAAGAACCTGCCGCCCATGTTCCACGTGGAACGGATCCATGACGCGTGGTCCCGCGCCGGGTTGCGGCGAGGCGAGCTGTTCGTCGTCCAACGACTTGACCCGGATCGGCCAATCGAACCCAGAGGAACCTAAATGATGAATGCCCGCGCGTATTGAGGACAACGTCTTCAACCTGTTCGGCGCCAAGCTATTGCCGCGACTCGCGGTACGGCCGGGAGCGACGCGGGTGGAGAGTGAAACCGAGAGGGTTCCACGTGGAACCCTCAACGGATAGCCCAAGTTCCAACCACGTAATCCATCCTCTACGCCTTCATTCCAGTCAACGTAATCCCTTGGATAAAATGCCGTTGCGCGGCAAAGAAAAGGAGGACTACCGGTACGGTCATCAATACCGATGCGGCCATCATTAGCCCGAAGTTACCGCCGCGAAACACCTGCAGAGCGAACAACCCAAGACTCAACGGGTACAATTCTTGATCGCTCAGGTAAATGAGGGGTCCCATAAAATCGTTCCAGACCCCCATGAACGTAAATATGCCAATGGCCGCCAACGCCGGCTTGATCAACGGAAGTATGATACGCCCGTAGGTCCCCAAGAACCCGCACCCGTCGATCTTTGCGCTGTCCTCGAGGTCCGACGGAATGCCCCGCATGAACTGCCGCAACAAGAAGATGTAAAATGCGCTGCCAAAGAACGCCGGCACCCAGAGCGGCCTCAACGTGTTATACCACCCAAGGTACTTGAAGATTAGAAACACCGGGATCATGGTCACCTGGGCCGGGATCATGAGCGTGGCCAGCACAAGCATAAAACAGAACTCGCGGCCCGGCCAACGCAGCCGTGCAAACCCGTACGCCACCAGCGACGAACCGAGTATTTGACCGACGATATTCAGCCCCACGAGGAGAAAGCTGTTCTTTACATACGCCCACAGGGGAACCTGGCGCAATACGTCCCGATAGTTGTTGGCGTACTTGTTTAACGTCGCCATGGGCTGCGAGCGATGCCGGAACTCGAGCGTGATTCTAATCCTGTCGGGCTCGACAAACGTCGACGGCCCCGCAGGGTCCAACCGATACCACGTCTTGATGTCGATACCCTCGTCCGCCTCGCTCGCGAATTGCCACGTGACGTCCGCCCATCGGTCCGTGCCCAGGAACGCCTTCTGGGCGGAAGCGAACCTGCGCCCCGCCAGTTCGACCGTCCCGTGGATTTCGTGCCAGGACCGGTCTCCGTGTATGCTCACCGCGGCGCTCTTGACCTCGTCCGGGGCCATCTCGAGCGGCAACGTCGCTTGCAACGTGAACCGTTCCCGATCCCTGAATGAGTATTTCACTTCCATCGCCGGCCGCAACAGCCCTTCCGACCGAAACGTTAGCTCCGCGTCCCCTTCCACAACTTCCCAAGGAAAAGCCCCGCCAGGCGTCGCCAGTTCCGTGGTCTGAATGTCCCATCCGTGAAGTACCACATCCGCTACCGCCACGCGCCGGTAGACTCGTTCAAAAGTCGAACGCACGAGCCCCTCATCCACATTCTGCGCAAACCACGACGCCCCAACGACTTCCGTTTTCTCGAACAACGCGTCCGGCGCCCGCCGCAGAAGCTGCCGGAATATGCCCTCCGCAAGGTCGGGCTCCGCAAGGTACGGATCAAAGAACTCCGGCAGTCCTCCTTGCAGCTGGCGCACCCGCCCCGAAATCGCCTGCATCATTGGCGCCCGCAACCGTCGCCAGTCTTCCTTCTCGACGAGGCCGGGTTTCTCGACCCGCTCGTTGTCGCGCAATGCGATATAGGGCGACTCAACAATGCCGCCCGGCACCTGCGGTACCCACCGCGGCGGGTACATCTCGTCCGGGGCCTTGCAGCTTGTGCTGAACAACCACACGAACGGCGCCGAGAACAATACCGATCCGGCAACCAAAACGCCGTGGAGGAGGGCCCGCCGGGCCCATTTCCCTCCCTTCTGCGCCGCCGCGACCCGGATCATCGCGCTCAACCCTCCGACTCGTAGTGAACCCACACCTTGGACAGGCGCAATTGGAGCGCCGTCAATACGAGAATTATGGCGAAAAGGACCCACGCCATCGCCGAGGCGTAACCCATCTTCATGTATCGAAACGCATTGTTGAAAAGGGCATATGCGTAGAAGAGCGTCGAGTCAACGGGCCCGCCTTGCGTCATGATGTAGGCTTGGGTAAATATCTGGAACGTGCCGATCAGCCCCATGATCACATTGAACAGGATATAGGGGCTCAACATCGGCAGCGTTACGTTCCAGAAACGCCTCACTGGACCTGCGCCGTCTATCTCCGCGGCCTCATACAAGTGCTTCGGAATCCCCTTCAGCCCCGCCAGCCAGACGATCATTCCGGCGCCCGCGCCCCACAACCCCATCAAAATCAACGCCGGCTTGGACGTCACCTCGTTTTGCAGCCACGCCGGCCCGGGAATGCCCACCTTCCCCAACAGCCCATTCAAAATGCCCTCCTGGGGATTGAAGATCCATCGCCACAGAATCGAAGCGGCCACCGCCGGCACAATCGCAGGCAAGTAAAAGAACGTCCGGTACACCGCCATGCCCTTGATCTCGTGATTGAGCAACATGGCCACGGCCAGACTCACGGCCATACCCAGCGGGATCCCGAACGCCATAAATACCGTGTTCCACAAAGACTTATAAAACAGTGGGTCGCCCGTAAACAGGTCCACATAATTCTTCGCCCCCACCCATTCTGGCGGCGAGAATACATCGTATTGACAAAAACTCATAAACAGGGAAAAAATGATCGGGCCCCCGCCGAATACGATGAACCCCACAAACCAGGGCGCGACGAACGCGTAGCCGGCTCGAAACTCGCGCCGGAAATAGCCGTGCGCCCGGGTTCGGCGGTTGAAATGCCAGTACCCGAATGCCCCGCCTGCAACGAGAAGCGCCAGATAGCTTGCCAGGACCGGCCGCCACGACAACTCCGGATAGTCCGCCGGTTCAAAGATCGCGTCGAGCTCCTTTTGGACGATCGCCGCTCCCCGGCTCAGCGCTTCCCGGGCGTTTTCGACCGCATCCGTCTTGTCAAAACGCTTGTAGATGCCGTTCTCCATGGCGCGGACTTGCTCGTTCCAGAGCTTCTGCCCGACCGGTGTTACGGGACGATACATCGAGAACGGCATCGCCTCGACAAACGTCCGCTTCGCAACCTTGAACCGTTCATCAATGGTCGGATCGCTGTAAAGGTAATGCGCCATCGCCCATTCCGTGATGTCCTTCCGCGCATGGATGTTCGGCAGGAACGAACGCCCGCCCGCGCGCGCGGCCCGACGCGCCGCGTCGTGTCGGATCTTCACCGCCCGCTGCGAAACCATGTACTTGATGAATTCCCAAGCCTCCTCGGGGTGCTCCGCCCCCTTCGGGATCACCAGCGACCACCCGCCGCACCAACCCAACCGTTGCTTACCCTCGGGCGCCGGCGCCAACGTCACCCCGAACCGCATGTCCGGCCGCAGGTCCGCTATCGCCCCCAGGTACCCGTCGCCATCGATCCGCATCGCGATCTTATCGCCCAAGAACGGGTCCAGGTCCCCGCCCTCTTGGCTGATCTGAAAGGCGTTCACCTCCTCGACCCCGCCCATCGAGTCATACAAGTCCGTCATGAACGCAAGCGCCTCAACGATTTCCGGCGCATCGAGCGTGCACGTCCGCCCGTCCTCGCTCATGAACTTGCCGCCGTTGAGCCAGCCGTAAATGTACAACCACGAGTTGCCGTAGACCGGGATGAAACCAACCCGAACCAGTCTCCCGTCCTGGTCGCGTTCCGTCAGAATCGTGCTTGCCCGCCGCAGTTGCTCCCAGGTTCGGGGCGGCCCCACCTTGCTCGGGTTCTCTGGGTCAACGCACCCCGCCGCAATGAGTTCCTCGGCGTGCCGTTCGAACAGGTCAAGGTTGTAGTACAACGCGCGGTTGTCCGTATCGAAGCCAACCGCGTACAACGCCCCATCGTACGTCGCTTCGCTCCAGCACGCCCTGAAAAACTGTTCCTCGCGCAGCGTAAGCGGGTCTTCGGGCCGCTCCCGAAGATCGCGTTCATAGAACGCCTGCAACGACATCAGCGCGCCCTTTGCGGCCCACTCCCCCACCGCAAACCGATCGAAGAACACCGCATCCGGCGGATCGCCTCCGGCTATTCCGCACAGCAAGCGTTGCGGGTCATCCGTCTTATTCAGGGACGCGCTCTGGCCCATGATGACCTTGATGGCCGGCCGCCCGCCCCGGCCGTCATGCAGCGACTCGAAATCCTTGACTTGATCGAACGCGAGCACGTCCGCCTCGTTGCCCCAGTAATACAGGGTCAGCGGCTGAGCCGAGTATGCTGGATAAGCACATAGACCCATAAGTAGACATATAAACGCCGGTGCCCGCATTCCTACCGCGTTATTCATTCGCTCTGCTCCTTGCGCGAACCAATAAAACCACACGCCCGGCCACCAGTTCAAGACCTGCCGCAAGAAAGGCCGTACATTCCTCCCGCGCCGCCCCTTGGCGCCGTCCCGCGCCATCCGCAACTACCGGCCCGCATCTTGGAACTACCAGCGACGAACCGGACCACGGGTCTGCATTCCCGCCTGGCATGCGCCAACGCCGACAAACGGCGCAACCACGCCAACCCCCATTTCCTCACTGACCCACGGGTTTTTTGTTTGCTTTTTCGGGGCACTTCATACATTATAAACGGGCGGGTATGGGAACGCGGCGTCAGAGACATTTGCGCCGGGCGGCTCCGTGGTCCGTCCTTTCCGTATCGCTACGCGCTCATACCTTTCCGACGCAGCCCAACACGCGCTGGTAGCGTCCGGGGGCGAAGAGAATTATGTCGCGCCTACTCATCTGCTCTGAATCGGAAACCATTCTAGCCCGGGTCGAGCGTATTTGCTCGAGTATCGGCTGGGATGCCGAACGCAGCGGCTTCGACTTGTCGGTGCACAAACGGATAGCCGCAAAAGAAGCGGACGCCGTATTGTTCGATTTGAGCATCGACCCCGACTCGGCAGAACGCGTTGTCAAAACAGTGACGGACGCGCTCCCCTTTTTCCCGCTCTTATTTTTGTATTCCGGTGTCTTGCCGACGCCTGCCGAGGGCACGGGGTTTGTGTATTCGATTGCCCCTGAGCGCCTTGACCAGCTCGAGCACGTGCTCATTTCGCTCAGTTGCGCCGGATTCCCTGCCAGCGAGATCCCGCCGTGGCGCGATGACGTGCAGACGCCCGTCCCGCGCGTGCTTATCGTAGACGATGATTCGAACCTCGCCTACGAACTCGGCCATCTGCTTCGCGCCGTCGAGCAGTACGACGTCGAGGTCGCCAACTCAGGCTTCGAGGCCGGGGCCCTCTTACATGGATTCAAGCCGGACGTCGCCATTATAGACATTTCTCTCGGCGATATGGACGGCCGCGAGGTCTGCACGTTTCTCCGCACCCATGAACGATTCAGGGATACAAAAATAATTGCCGTTTCGGGCTACTATCAACCCGACGAGGCCGAGGATGCACCCGCCTGTTTCGACTCATTCATGCCCAAGCCTTTGTCCGTGCAAGACCTACTCGGCCACGTCCGTGCGTTCCTCTCCGCTGAGTAGAAGGTTGTGCCAAGGCACGGCTATGCGCTAAATTCCCCCTCGTTCCCGGATTCACGAGATCCGGGTGTTGAAAGGGAAATATCTTCATGACAGGATTCCTGATACGAAGCGCCGCATTAGTCTGCGCGACGTTAGGGTTAGGTGGATGTGTAACCATGGGAACGCAACGCACAAACGATCATACCTCGGCCGTCGTCACCGGCTTCATTAACAAAACCATGGAGGTCGACGGCCGGCAGCGACATTTCGCCGTCTATGTCCCGCGCCAGTACGACCCGCGCAAGCAGTGGCCGCTGATCGTTTTCCTTCACGGCATGGGCGAACGGGGCGACGACGGCCTGCTTCAAACCGACGTCGGCATCGGCCGGGCCATTCGCCGCTGGCCCGATCGCTTTCCCTGTCTCGTTCTGATGCCGCAGTGTCCCGATACCGTGTACTGGGACGAGGCCGTCGCCGACATCGACGCCGCCCTCCACAAGACAATCGACGAATACGCCGTCAACCCCAGCCGCATCTGCCTAACGGGATTGTCCCTCGGAGGCTTCGCCACGTGGATCTACGGCGCCCGCAACACCGACACGTTCGCCGCGCTCATGCCCGTCTGCGGCGGCGGAAATCCCGAGGATGCCACCGCGTTGGCCCGCGTCCCTATTTGGGCGTTCCACGGCGCCGACGACGACCTGGTCGCCGTCGAGCAATCGCGAGCCATGGTTGAAGCCGTCAAAAACGCCGGCGGCGACGTACGCTACACCGAATACAAGGATACCGGCCACAACGCCTGGGACAAAGCCTACAGCGACCCAAAAACCATCAAGTGGCTCCTCCGGCAGAAAAAGCCCCGGTGAACGCCCCGACACCCCGACCCTCGTTTCAGCGCCCTCAAGCCAGACGTTCCATCACGAGTTCGATTCGCCCGGCTGACGAAGATGACGGATTGGATTGACGGGACGGACGGATTGCGCTATGCTTATGACAGCAACGGGAGGTTGACGCAGCTCACGGATTACGGCAACCGCGATTGGCCCAATCACGATTGGCGCAATCACGGTTGCTTGGGAGAAATCGCCGCGGTATCAGTGAAACCATCAGTTTGCCAGCGATAAGCGATGCTCTGTGAGTCCGTTTAGGTTTGATGAGGCGATTTCTCTTCGTGCACGTCCCATACGGCGGGGCGGGTGATCACGATGAATGATTACCACAGCAATGAGACGGTGTATACGTATACGGACACCTTCAGGGACTGTCCCAAGCGAGCGAGTTCCCGAGCGAGACGGGACTGTCCCTGGCCTGCGCTCGCCGCGCCGTCGTCGAAGACGCGGGGTCGAAAAGAGAGTTGTGTGGGGGAAACCCTTTCTTTAGGAAAAGAAACGGTTTCCCCCACGCCCCCTTCCGCAAGAAACCAAGCTCGGTTTTCTTTGGGGAGCGCGAGGGGGCTTTCTTTTTCCCAAAAGAAACACCCCTCGCACATCCAAACAAATCCCGATCAAGACGATGCGTATTGGGAATACGAGTACGACGGCCGGTTGCGGTTGACCAAGGCCGAGCGGGACAACTCGAGCGACGAACTCCAGAAACGATACACCTACACCTACGACGACGGCGACAACATGCTGACCAAGGTCGTCTACGACGCCGTCGGCGAGAGCACCACGACCACGGCGTTCGAGTACACCAACGCCAACGAGTTGACCAAACAGACCGTCGGCGGCACGGTCACTAACTTCACCTACGACAAATACGGCCGGATGACGGCCAAAACCCAGGGCGGCTACTCCGCCGCCTACGCCTACCGGTACAGCCAGATGCTCTACAGCGTCACCTCGGATTTCCCCGGCGAAGGCACAGTCACCTACCAATACGGCGGCGACCTGAAACGCCGCAGCCGCACCGTCAGCGGTACCACCACCAACTACAACTGGGACGCCGGATACAGCGTGATCAACGAGGAAGATTCCGGTGGCGACCTCACCATGACCTACATCGGCAAGCTGGCGGACGTATCTGGCGACGACCCCTCGAGCGGCACCTGGCGGTACTATTCCCACGACCACCTAGGCTCGACCCGCAGGTTGCGTGATGCAAGCAAGAGCAGCCTCGGGCAGTATGAGTACACGCCGTATGGCGAGATTTACGCCGAAACAGGCGCCACTATCACCAATGAGTTCACCTCCCACGCCTGGGACGACACATCGGATCTATATTTCGCGCCGTACCGTTACTACAACCCATCCTTTGCGCGGTGGACCACCCCGGATCCCGTCGGCATGATCGACGGACCAAACCAATATGCTTATGTTGCAAACAGTCCGGTAATGGGCATGGACTTTCTGGGCACCTTTTCTCTCATTGAATTTGTTGTGGTCGTTGCTATAGTAGTTGTAGTTGCGGTTATTGTCGCAAGTAGTCTAATCCAGCTAAGGCCCGACCGTCAGGTCCGCGAAAGGACCATCCATCGTGCCTGGTGGCAGATCGCGACACTGAGAAGGCCAGATCCGAACAAGCCCGGGCACTATATCTACAGTGGGTCAGCGGTATGCTGGGAGGACGCGACAAGACACTACGAGACGGCGGGTGACGTGCGGCGAACAGACCCAACCATAATCTCGGGCACCGGCCAGGCATACTATGACAAAGGCTTGCGCATGTTTAACTACGACGCCAACGGACGGACCCACAGATACGTCCTTCCGATGCCAAAGAATGAAGGAGAGTGGAAGAACCCGCTTGACCTTGTTCCCGAAGAACATAGAGACAGGTTCAGGTCGATATGGGAAATGTACCAAGAGGGTTATAGCATGCCCCCCATCGAGAGGCCCTGCGATAAGCCGCCCTTTTACAGGTAGAATCCTAGGCAGACCAGGAGGCCCTAATTCTTCCGGCACGGAGGGAATGGCGCGGCGCCCCAAACTCTGCAGCAGTTCACCGTCGAGTTGGGGTCTGGTAAGACAAATCCCTTGCGATGCGAACGCAAAATGTTGGCCGGGCAGAGGGATGAAATAAATAATGAAATCTCAGGGATTTAGGTTCGGCCTGGCAGTCGTGGCTGGTTGCGGCGCTGGTGTCCTAATCTCATTAATGTACCCACACCCGACTCATATGCCAACATCCCCTGCATCGGATCCTAAGCTCCTGCTTAAGCAGGAACCGCGTGCCAAGGCCGATCATGTGATGTGCGAACAGGCGAGTTTTCTGGCCGAAGGAAAGATAATTGGATGTGGCAGGTTAGTCATGGAAAACCGGCGGCTTGATAGGCCTTTTGTCTGGTCCTACGACCTGACCTCGAATGAGTTCCGAGAATTTGTGGCCGATTGGCCTGCCAGCGCTTACGGCGAAACTAGCCTTCGGCATATAGGAACCACTGACATCTCGCTTTGCCTCGTGCTGGAGGATTACTCACCCATCTTCGATAATAGCTTCGTTCGCGAGCAGGAGCGCCAAGAACGCTGTTTCAGCGACGGTCTGCGTTCCCGGCCTGTTCAGCGACACCACTACCGGATGCCTGTTGAAGGAGGAACGTTGACCCCTTCGATGACTATAGATCTGTTAACCAGAAAGCAGCTTGAAGAAGAATACGATTGCGTTGCCCCCATTTTTGCGTTCAATGACAAGGGGTATGTTCTTGCGCAGTGCCTGCGATTCAGTGAAACGAACACACACTATGTCGTCTACGATGTTCCTGCTCGGGAAATCGTCGGAGAAGTCATCCGGCCTGCCGACAAAACAGGCGCCCCAAACGCGGGGCTCACGAAGCGTTTTGGTGATCGCGACCAGTTTCTGGCCACAACCGAAGAATGCAAGGCGGCCAGACCTCTTGGCACCTGGCCTGTTCTTAAGCGCCTGACTCCAGGCAAAAGACAAAGGGCACCGTCCAGTCCTGTCAGCTGGTACGCTATTAGAGTGTTCCAACTATCGCCTGTGTTCCGTGAAGTCGGCATGGTGGAGCTTGAATCCGGCGTTCACGTAAACAAACTACAGGAAATGGGGCTTAACGAATTGCTGGTATTCTTTAACCCATTCTTTGGCCCGCCACCTGCGCCTAGGCGCGTATCCTTAGACGGATTTGAGATTTTCCCGATCCGGAGCCTTTGGTTGAAGTGCGTCGCTACCGCCGACGAGGTGGCGCTAGAATCGCAAGAAAAGACATATTGGTTCACAACGGCCAGTGCTCCTGGGACTTGTTCGATGTACTCGTATAAGCATCCCCTCAAGTTCCACGGCAGTCTACTATACATTCAGCTTTGGCCTGACACATATCCCGCTTTTGTCATTAGCCCATATGCCGAAAAGCCGGAACGTCAACTATCGGCGGTAGCCATATCAGGCGAGTGCATCGCGATCAACACAGACGGCAGCCTCTTAGCGACGGCCCAACCTAACGAATTTCGTATCTGGTCCATTGACTTCCCAGATATTCGCGAAGTCGCCTCATGCCGTCTCACTTACGATCCGGAATCCCGCCGCGTCGTCCTCGCAGGCAACGAACAAGCGTCCAGCCAAATCAGTTCGGCGGGGACGGGGAACGCCGCAGCCGCACCGTCAGCGGCACAACCACCAACTACAACTGGGACGCCGGATACAACATGATCAACGAAGAGAACAGCGGCGGCACATTGACCATGACCTACATCGGCAAACTGGCCGACGTATCCGGCAGCAACCCGAGCACCGGCACCTGGCGGTACTACGGCGGCCCATCGGGCCGCTTGTGCGTTGCTGCGCAACGCGATGGCCGTTTGTCGCCGTCAAGTGCTCCGGGCCTATCCTCGCTAGGCCAATACGAATACACCCCCTACGGCGAAATCTACGCCGAATCCGGTGCATCCATCCCCTGGAAATACACCGGCCACATGTGCGATGACACCGCCGACCTATACTACGCGCCGTTCCGCTACTACAACCCCTCGATTGCCCGCTGGACCACCCGCGACGCTCTGAGAACGGGAAGAACCAGCGACTTCTACCCGTATGGCCGGAATAGTCCGATAAGCACGCTGGATCGGAACGGAAGCGTGACGGTGTCATTCGAGACAGTATACGCCGGGGCCTTCCAGTATTTTGTCACCGGTTCGGCGATACTGAACAAGAAGAAGCGAACCGTCAAAAAGACAGAGCAGGTTTATGTCTGGAGACTGGGGTGTTTCAGGTATAAGGGCATACTTCCTTGGCAGGGTCCCGGAGCGCACTTTGGCTATAACTTAAGGCGACGTACAGTGACAACGTACGACGATGAAGGGCAGGAAGTAGTAAGCGACGAGCACGTGCAGATCACGCAACACGAGGGAACGTATTTTGAGTGGACCCGCAGATGGGGCGGCAGGGCCGTTTTAAAATACTCGCAGCCCGGTTGGAGCGGGATCGCGGCGCGGACACCAAGAGAGGTATACACACGCAAGTGGCATTGCCCCGCTAAGGAGGAAGAGTACGAGCCAGTGCCGGCTAACCTGATTAAGGTATTAGGCTTGTTCTCCTATCCCGCTGCGATTCCGCCGGTGAATCCAGTATCGTACTTTTGGGAAGAAGAGGATCCTGACCCATGGAGCAACAGATGAACGTACGGTGCGGTTATGCGAATGCGTTTAGGACGCTGACAAGGTTACGCATTGTGCGCCGTTTCGCGCCCGGGCGGTTGAGGGCGACCCTCTTGCCGGCAAAGGGAGCCATGGCCGGCACGGCGTGCAACGGAGCAGGGAAACGAGACGTTCGGTATTTGCCGGTTATGGCCACGCTGGTTATCTCTATGCTCTCCGTGGCGACGGTGGTTATCTCTGTGCTCTTTCTATGGCCCTTGAGTTGGGCGAGCTTGGACAGCGCGGACGGAGTGATTGTCAACGTCAACCCAAAGTATCAGAGAATCGCCTTTGTCGACAACGAGCTAATCGCCGGAGTGACGGAAGTGGCCGAGCTTTGGTTCGTCTGGTCCTATGACCTGAAGACGAGGACATTCAAGGAACTGGCACGTTGGAGCCAAGAGGGAGTCGAAGAGGTCGAACTGGCGCGTCTGGAACGAGATACGGTCGTTGTGCTGACTCTTAGCGCCGAGGATCGTGCAGCTTGCTTGTCGCGAATGACGGAAGCCGAGCAGCCGTTGCGTTCTGCCATCAAGACAAAAATGGAGGAATTTTGTTCCGAGGACGATGTGGATTCCTGGAGTGCGATGGGATGGTGGAAGGTCCCGCTGCAAGGGGGGCAAGTAGAACGTTGGGAAGGGGTTTCTGAGCTGGAGGACGTTCTGAGAGGCGCGGTGAAGGAATTTGACTGCGTTACGCCCCTTATTTGGGAAACCGGGGAATACGTCGTATACTGTGGCCGCCGGAACGGCGATCCACACGGATACTACAGAATGTACGACTACATCCGGCAACAGGCGCACGCGGGGCTCATAGTAGATGTTGACTATTCGGGCAAGACAGCGGAGTCCCGCATTATTATCGACGACGCGGCAGAATTCGGCACGGAAGGCTGTCTTTTCCTGGCCGTTTGCGAGAGGGACGCGCCCGAATCCTGGGAGGGGGGATTCGTTTCGTCCATGGCAGCTCCCCGCAGCCAACGTACTAGGCTTTTTCAGTTGCGGCCCACCTTTCGGGAGCTTGGCGTTATCGAATACGCTTGCGGCGTAATGCATGAACTCCCATCAGGACAGTTACTCTCTCTCGTCCCCCGCCGCGAAGAATGGGACGAGTCTACCGACCTCGTGCCTGCGTACAAAGACGAATACGACGTTTTCTTATTAACGCCTCGCAGCGACTACGACGCTGCGGCGCCGATAAAAGTGGAGGAACTGGATCTCACGCTTATGGGCGGTCCTCTGATGGAACCGGATGCCATACGGCGTGCCGGGGGCATGTGCCCTATATTCCGTGAAGGGCTCGTCTATTGGACTTACTTCGCAAACGACGGCATTCCCAGTCTCGTTGTCGAGCGATTTCCAAAGACCCCCGACGCGCAACGCGTCGAGCTAAACAGCGCCGAAACATTCAAAGTGAGCCCGGACGGACAGACTATCGTTGCATATGGTGGGGACTTACTCAAAATGTGGGCTCTCGATTTTCCTCATATTACTGAAGTAGCCTCACTGCGCTTTGTCTACTCGTCAACAACGAAACAGCTCCGTGTCAAAAACGATTCTAATGAACGTCCTGACGTCGAAACTCAGTGTCGGCGGTAGTACTAACGCCAGCCATGAATACGGCGGCGACCTCAAACGCCGCAGCCGCACCGTCAGCGGCACCACGACCAACTATAACTGGGACGCCGGATTCACCATGATCAACGAGGAAGACTCCGGCGGCAACCTCACCATGACCTACATCGGCAAGTTGGCCGACGTATCCGGCGACGACCCGTCGGCCGGCACGTGGCGGTACTACGGCGGCCCATCGGGCCGCTTGTGCGTTGCTACGCAACGCGATGGCCCCGTGCGGCCGTCAAGTCCTCTGGGCCTACCCTCGCTCGGCCAATACGAATACACCCCGTATGGCGAGATCTACGCCGAGAGCGGCGCATCGATCCCCTGGAAATACACCGGCCATATGTGGGACGACACCGCTGACCTCTACTACGCCCCCTACCGCTACTACAACCCCACCCTCGCCCGCTGGACTACCCGCGACCCCTTGGGGATGGCGCCTGGGCAAAACGGGTACGCCTATGTAGCGGGGTCTCCAGTCTTGTTGGTTGATCCCCTTGGACTGTGGCCTGACTGGATGCCCGAGTGGGCGGGCAAAGCTCTTGACATCGGAGGCCATATTATTGGCCATTCGGGCCATTCGGGACACTTCCCGTTTATATGGGGGCTCCCGGGCCATGTGCTTGATGGCAGGTTGACACCTGTTCCGCGCGCTCTTATAATGCGGCCCTTATTCCGTCTGTTGTATACTGCTTGTGGTTCATTGTTTCTCTAAGCCGGCGGCGTTGCCGAAACCCAGCGAGGCGGTATGGGTCAGGAGGAGCGAATTCGAGACGGGCTGTCGTTCGACGACGTGTTGCTGGTCCCGGCGCGGTCGGATGTATTGCCGCGCGACGTGGACCTCACCACACGGTTCACCAGGAACATCACGTTGAACGCGCCGCTGGCTAGCGCGGCCATGGACACCGTGACGGAAGCGCGTCTCGCCATCGCCATTGCCCAAGAGGGCGGGATCGGCGTGATTCACAAGAACCTGCCCGTCGCCGAGCAGGCGCTCGAGGTCGATCGCGTCAAACGCTCCCAGGCGGGCATCATCACCGCGCCGTTCACGTTGCGCCCGCACGACAAGATCCAGGACGCCGAGGATCTGATGGCGCGGTTCCACGTCTCGGGCGTGCCTATCACGGACGAACACGGCAGACTGGTCGGCATACTGACAAACCGCGATCTGCGGTTCCAGGAAGATTACGCCGCGCCCATCGATACGGTGATGACGAAAGAGAACCTTGTCACGGTTCCCCCCGGCACCACGCTCGACGAAGCCAAAGAACTTCTCCACAAACACCGCATCGAGAAGTTGCCCGTTGTGGACGAGGACGGCATGTTGCGGGGGCTCATTACTATTAAGGACATCATGAAGGCCCGCGATTTCCCGTATAGCTGCAAGGATGAGATGGGACGCTTGCGTGTGGCGGCGGCGTTGGGCGTCGGCACGGCGGAACTCGATCGCGCCAAGGCCCTTATCGACGCCCATGTAGACGTGTTGGTGGTCGATACGGCCCACGGGCACACGGAACTCGTCATCGAAACCGTCAAGCTGATCAAAGGCGCCTACCCCGAAATCGACGTGGTTGCCGGCAACGTCGTGACCGCTGAGGGCGCCCGGGACCTGATCGACGCAGGCGTCGACGCCGTAAAAGTCGGGGTCGGCCCGGGGTCGATCTGCACCACGCGCGTCGTGGCCGGGGCCGGCATGCCCCAGTTCTCGGCGATCCTCGAGGTGGTTCAGGAAACGCGGCAGCGCGACGTGCCCGTCATCGCCGACGGCGGCATCAAGTACAGCGGCGACATTGTCAAAGCCATCGGCGTGGGCGCCGACAGCGTCATGATCGGCGGCCTATTCGCGGGCACCGAGGAAAGC
>DUZM01000041.1 GCA_013349485.1 Candidatus Hydrogenedentota bacterium
AGGCTTGTGGCGTCGCGCTTCCACCGACCCTGCGCAAGGCATAAACGTTCCGCGTACCCAAAAAGGAAGGGAAAAGTGTGGCACTACACTTCCGCGCCCTCCCTAAGTCCTTGCGGGACAATTCATTAGATTCTGCAACTGTAGAAGATGGGCTTGATCACCCGCCGTCATTGCGAGGAACTGTTAGGTCGCGCTTCCCGACCGGCGCAATCACTTCTCGCCAAGCGCGCTGAGCTGATCTTGGCAAGTGATTGCCGCGTCGCTCGAAGATTCGCTCCTCGCAATGACGGTGTGGAGGTCGTTATCACAGGAGTGGCGCCATTATACACGGGAATCGCTGAAGTCGCCCAAACCTTTCCACCGGATTGACGAATACTCGCCTTTTGAAAAGGCTGAAGGGCATGTTAACCTACGCAGAGCGTAGGAGGCAATCGAATGAAGGGGCGGACGCTTCAGGTCACACTCTTGATTTCTCTGGTAGCCTTTGCCGGTTGTGTTCGGAGCACTCCGAAGACCATTGCCCTGTGGTTGTTTGACGATCCGCAAGGTTCGCGGGTCGCCGTCGATAGCAGCGGCAACGGATATCATTTGACGCTGGGGCTCGACGCTGACATCGTGCCCGGCGGAAAATTCGTCAATGCGCTCGATCCCGACGCACTCGACACCGATGCCCTTGGCGCTTATCGGTATAAGGCGGAACCCCAGCTGAATCCCGGCGACGCCGACTGGACCCTCGAGTGCTGGCTGAAGGCTAAGCCGACGATGCGCGCCGACAATCGCATCTGGGGACTTTCGGGCGTCAATTACATCGACTACGGCCGGGGCGACCATCTCACGAGCTTACAAGTGGCCAGTCGATTTCTTCCGATTGACGGCCCCGGCGGCTGGAACAAACCCAGCGGGGACCTCAAGGCAGACGAGGAATACCATCACGTCGCGGTTGTCTACGATTCGTCTGCCAAGGAACTTCGACATTATTTCGACGGCCACCTCGAGTTTGCGGCGCCGGGCGTGTGGAAAGCCGTCGAAGCCGGCGAGCCGCCGTACGCCGACACCGTGTTTCCTCCGCACTATCCTACGTTGCACATCGGCATGCGCGACGCCATCCAGCAATGGGACCACCACGAACTCCATGCTGAAAGAGGAGAGATGAAAAAGTTCGGGGGCTTCATCGATGAGATGCGGTTTTCCCGCGCCGCCCTATACACAGAGGAGTTCACACCGCCAGGCAGTCTCGCGCGACCGTTTTTGCGGGTGTGGCCCCAGCGCCTGAGCTTTGTCGCGATAGGGGAAAGGGACCCGCCGCCGCAGACGGTTGCGGTGTCTTCCGTGTTGCTCAGCGGCGCTTGGTCGACGCGCGAGGATATTCCCTGGCTTTCGATTCACTGTCCTCCAAAGGCAAATCAAGGCGGTCCCGATTCGACGGCACGCGTCACCGTGGACACATCCGCGCTGCCTGTTGGCCGCTACACCGGCCGCATCAAGTTCCGAGCCCCCGGCGCCGTCGACGATCCTGTAACAGTCCACGTTTGTCTCGCCGTCGTCGAGGAGAACGACATCCTGGACGTTGGCGATCGAAAGCAACTGTTTATTGACGGGCGTTTCATCGAGTCGAGCGAAAACGTCGCTCTGCGCGTCAACCGGCCCGAGAAGCTCGACATCACGTTCGAGGCCGCCGCCGATGTCCCCCTTTACCCCTCGAACATCGTGTACGACGAAGAAGCCGGCGTATGGCGCATGTACTACGGCGCGTTCAACGGCAGGCAACTCCGGTGCGCCGAGTCGGCCGACGGCATTCATTGGAAACGGCCACGAGGCGGTAGACACCCCGTGGTCTTCGGAAGCGATGACGCGACGACCCCGAGACCCTTGGCGTTCGGCGCCGCCGTGATGCACGATCCGGTGGACATACCCCAGCGCCGCTACAAAGCCTTCGAAGAACGCCGATCCGATGGGCAA
Source organism: Candidatus Hydrogenedentota bacterium (assembly GCA_013349485.1). Lineage (GTDB taxonomy): Bacteria > Hydrogenedentota > Hydrogenedentia > Hydrogenedentales > SLHB01 > DUZN01. The sequence continues at coordinate 1,960 of DUZM01000041.1, forward strand.
CCGGAATTGAACGGCGTCTACGCCTATTACTCGGCGGACGGGTTTCATTTCACAGAAAGCGGCCGTGTCATGAGCCTTCTGCCGGAGACGCCGCTGATGACGGCCATGTGGGACGCCCGAATCGAGAAGTACGTGGTCTACATGCGCGTCATGAACTCCCGAAAAGGGCTCAGGATGATTCAGGGCAACCAATTCTTCTACCGTCCGGGTTTCACCTATGCCGCGCCCGAAGGCCGCATCGACGTGATCGAGCCCGAAGCGATGTTCCGGGAAGGATATGAGAACATACGATCCATCGGTCGCATCGAGACTGAAGACCTGCTCGAGCCGTGGCCCACCATCGAAAACGGCCCCCACACGATTTACACTACACCGAGCCATATCCCGATGGTGTTCGCCGCCGACAAATGGGACGGTTTCGCGGATTGCTACACCGGCCCCGTCATGATCTACCCCTATGCCCAGGACGTCTATCTGATGTTCCCGACAGTGTTCCGCCACTTTCATCCTTCACGCCAACCATGGTTCTACCGTTTTGACGACGCCAACGGGCCTATCGAGACCCAGCTCGCCGTCAGCCGCGACGGCGTTCACTGGGCCCGTCCTGACCGGTCGCCTTATGTGCCCATGGGACGATCCGATCAATGGGACCGCTGGCTGAACATGTTCGGGGTAGGCATGATCCGCGTCGGCAACGACCTCTACCAATACTACTGGGGCACGGGCCGCCTCCACGATTCCGTCTTTCTGCGTCCCGAGATGGCTGCCCAGCCGCCGCACAACCCCTCCGGCACGGGGCTCGGCGCCGTGCGCCAACGCCTCGACGGATTCGTCGCCGCCGAGGTCGATTATAGGGGCGGCTCGATCACCACGCCGCCCGTCGTGTTCAGCGGCAACCGCCTGCAACTGAATCACGATTCCGGGGGAACCGGAACCATCTTCGTCGAAGTGCGCGATTTGAACGATCTGCCCTTGGGCGGCTACAGTCTAGCCGACTGTGAGGAAATCACCGGAAACGACGTGGCGTGGGAAGTCCGCTGGCGCGGCAACGGCGACGTCTCGCCGCTTATCGGCAAGCCGGTCAAACTGCATTTCCTACTCCGCGCTACGAAGCTTTACGCGTTTCAATTTGTGAAAGATTCCTGACGCGGCGTTGGTGCAACCAAGAGTCCACCAGAAAGGCACAAAGGACACGAAGCTTTTCTTCTTTGCACTCTTTGTTCTACTATTTTCGAAAGCGTTATCCTCTTGACGAAATTCTCAGTAGAACTCAAGCAGTGTCAAGACATTGTGGCTATCGGCCCCGTCTCCCCTGCTTGGTGTTTGAAACCCTTCTGGTTGCGGCTATGCTGCGCGGCCTCCTTCGTGCGTATGTGGTCTAGGCAGTCTTCGCGCGGAAACAACAGACTAAAGACGGACAATGCAAGGGGAAATGGGGAAATGAACATGAGGCGTGTACACAGAGCGATGGTCTTGATGATGATGCTCTTGGTCGGCGCACTTGCGTGGGGCGCATCGGAGGATTTTGCGGTCGATCCCCTCTGGGGCGGCACGAACAACCGGGACGCGCCGCACGACTTCGGTTTCTCGAACACGGACCATTGCGGACGCGTCCCGGGCGAGTTGGGCGGCATGTTCTCATCACAACCGGCGTACTATGCGACCTCCGTAGGGCCTTTCGACCACCTGCACGGCCGGCTTTTCTTCGGGTTCTACTACAAAAAGGCCGGCGGTTCGGAGGGCAGCTTCAGCATCGGGTTGTTCGAACCGCGAGAAAACGGCGAGCGGCCTGACGCGCTCGCGATACGGTTCGAGAACGGCGACCAACCGCGCGTGCTGTTTGCCATTGGGGAGGATCGGACAGACGTACCTGTCACCCACATGGACGCCGTCGGCGACCGCTTCCCGACGCTCGTGGGCGACGGCGCCGTGCACTATATAGAGCTCGATTACGACCCCGACGAAGGGCCGCACGGCCGGATACGGGTGCTCGTGGACCGCGTGAATCGGTTTCTTTACCATCTGACCGCCGAGCAACGCGCTGCTTCGATCAACTTGACGCACTTCGGATTGTTTGCCGAGGCGACGCAGCAGGACGAGCCGCTGGGAGAAAACGGGGACAGTCCCGGCTCTGTACAAAACAGGGCAGAAAACGGGGTCAGTCCCGGCTCGGGGACTCGCCTGGGACAGTCACCGTTTTCTTGTTATCTGGACGACGTCGTTTTCACGTCCACACCGGGCGAAACGCCGCAATCCAATGCCGTAACCGAAGTGATGCGGCACAACCACTTCGAGCGACCCACGGTCGGTTCGGCCAGGATACTGCGCCCTGGGCATCATCGTTTGGATGATCCGATGCTTGTGGCGCTTCATCAAAGCGCGCGGCTCGCCCACGATGCCAGCGGCGAGCGTATCGGGTGGGAAGCCCCCGAGAACGCAGTCGGCAAATTGAAGACACCCTACCTGTTGTTTCCGACGGGAAAAGGCTCGCGATTGACGCTGGACGCCGATATCAAAGGCGGCGAGATACTCGTTCAGTTCCTCGACGCGCGCGGGAACGCGATTCCGGGATTTTCTTTTGTCGATTGCGTACCACTGACCTCCGGCGGCGATGATCGGGTCGTTCTGCGGTGGGAAGCCGTCGGCGAACCGCACCTGATGCGCCAACAGCCCATGGACCTCGCGCGGCTCAACCAGACCAGTGTCGCCATCGAGTTCCGCATCCGCAACGCGCGGTTCTATGCGTTTGCCATCGAACCGGGCGAAGAAATCCCGATGTATCTCGGCGACGGCCCGCACCTGTTCGTCGACGACTATCTCATCCGATCAACTGAGCGCGTAACCAGGCGTATCGAACAGCCGTTGCGACTGTTGTACATGGGAGATCGCCCCGGCGAATGGATTCCTTTCCAAGACCCCGGCCAGAACCCGGCCGTGGCCGAAGGCATCGCGGCACTGCATACAATGGGGGATACCCTCGCACAACAAGAACCGCAATATCCCACATGGGGCGAGGTGCTGTTCGACCACGAACGCAAGGTGTTTCGGTGGTGGTTGGCGGACCCCGCGCCCGGGGTACGGCAGGCCCTTCATTACGCGGAATCGACGGACATACTCGATTGGCCCCAGCCCGACGAGAAACGGATCGTCTTCAAATACGACGGATTCGGCGGCACGACTTTCGATGATGGCCCGAATGCACCCAACGCCGACCGGCGCTATAAGGCGGTGTACTACGTCCACGAACCCCCGCCGCTCGGAACGCACGTCGCCTTTTCACCGGACGGCATCGAGTGGACGCCCTATGCCGGTAACCCGGTGATTCCTACCTATTCCTACAACGATCCCGCCTGGGCCGTGAGCGTTGGCGACGTTACGTCGTCGTTTTGGGATCCCATCCGGAGGCATTACGGCATGTTTGTGCGGAACCACACTAAATCGGCCGAGGAGTTCGGCGTCCAGTCGTTCACCGGCCGGCCAGGCTTAGGCGTCCGTCTCGACAACCAAACCGTAAGCGATGATTTCATTCATTGGGAGCTTCCGTGGCGGGTGATGTGTCCCGATGCCCTCGATACAGGACTGACGGAGTTTCACGGCGTGTCGATGCTGGCACGGGGCGACCTGTTGCTGGCCTTCGTTAACAAGATTAGCGGCGCGTTATCCGACAATTGTCCGACGGAATTGGCCGTCAGCCATGATGGCCGCCATTGGCAACGGTTTCGCGAACCGTTCCTTGCCCCGAACCCCGACCCGGCAGCGGTGGACCACGGCATGGCCTGGGCAGGTCACATGCCGCCGTGGCAGGCGGGCGATCGCGTCTTTTTCCACTACGGCACAAACGAGGTCGGATTCAAATCGCCCAAAGGATACGGAAGATGGAGAAGGGCTTGGGCGGTGATTCCGCGAGACCGCTACGTCGCACGCGTTGCCGAAGGAGACAAGGCAGGCGTTCTTTGCACCCATCTACTCAAGTACACCGTCCGTGATCCGCTCGAACTTGCCATTAACACCGACGCCGACGCCGGCGAATTGCGTGTGCAGATAACCGATGTGGACAGCCGTCCTCTCCAAGGATTCGCGTTCGACGATTGCCGGCCCATCTCCGAGGACAGCCTGGATACCCCCGTCACCTGGCGACGTCCGCTCGACGAACTACGCGACCAACCCTTCCACCTCGAGTTTCAACTCCGCAACGCCAAACTGTATGGATTTTCATTCAAGAAGGCCCCCGGCGGCGCAAAAGCCCCTCAGGAGTGATTCCCCATGCGGCTCAGTCAACTCGTCGGAAATCGGTACAAGGAACGGCCCGCCGAGGCCACGCTCGACAGCCATGCGTTGCTATTGCGCGGCGGATACGTCCGCCAAGTGGCTAACGGCATTTACTCGCTGCTGCCGCCGGGACTGCGCGTAGCTCGAAAGATCGAAGGCATTATTCGGGAAGAGATGAATCGGATAGGCGGCCAGGAAGTCCTCATGCCCGTTGTCTTGCCACGGGAACTGTGGGACGAATCCGGCCGGTATGATTCCGTCGGCACCGAGTTGGCCCGGTTCCCCGACCGCACCGGCCACGATATGCTGCTTGCGATGACGCATGAGGAGGCCGTGGTCAATCTCTGCCGGGGCGAGACAAGCAGCTACGCGCAACTCCCGTTCATGGTGTACCAGATCCAAACCAAGTTTCGAGACGAACTGCGATCGCGCGGCGGACTCATCCGCGTCCGCGAGTTCACGATGAAAGACGCCTACTCGTTCCACGCCTCTCAGGACGATCTCCGCGCCTACTACGACGTGTGCATGAATGCGTATCGGCGCATTTTCGCGCGGGTCGGTTTGCCCGAGGTTGCCGTCGTCGAGTCGGACCCGGGCATGATGGGCGGACTCGCGGCGCACGAGTTCATACTACTCACCGACGTGGGCGAAGACACCATCGCCGTGTGCGACACCTGCTCGTATCGCGCGAACTTCGAGGTCGCTAAGAGTCGTCCCGAAGCCTATCCGGAAGAACCCAAACCGCTCGAGAAGGTCCACACACCTGGCAAGAAGACGATCGAGGAGGTGGCGGCGTTTCTTGGCATCGAGCCGCGACAGACGGTCAAGGCCGTATTCTACGACGCCGATAACCAGGGGAAGCTCGTGATGGTGTTGATACGCGGCGATCTCGATGTCAACGAGGCCAAGATCGCCCGGCACATCCAGCGTGAGCCCGCACCGGCTGAAGAGATCCGGATTGTCGCCGCCGGTGCCGTGCCCGGCTACGCCACCGCGATCGGACTCGATCGAACCACCTGCACCATACTCGCTGACCACTCAGTGGCCGAGTCCGACAATCTCGTGTGCGGCGCCAACGAGGTCGATTACCATATGAGAAACTTTAACCTGGAACGAGACCTGCCGGGCGTAACACCAATGGATGTAGCGCAAGTTCGCGACGGCGACGCCTGCCCCGTCTGTGAAGGCCGCCTTTGGCTGCGCCGGGGCATCGAAGTAGGCAACATTTTCCAACTCGGAACCAAGTACACCGAGGCCATGGCCATGACGTATACGGACGAAAACGGCGAGACCTGCATACCGATCATGGGGTGCTACGGCATCGGCGTAGGCCGGCTCATAAGTGCGGTCATCGAAATCCATCACGACGATTACGGTCCGAAATGGCCCGTCTCGATTGCGCCGTGGCAGGTGCACGTCAACGCCCTCAACCTGGCCGCTTCGGGCGTCAAAGATGTCGCCGAGACGTTGTACACCCAACTCACCGACGCCGGCGTCGAGACCCTCTACGACGACCGCGATTGCCGCGCCGGGTTCCAGTTCGCCGATGCCGACCTGCTCGGCGCGCCGTTCCGCGTCATCGTCAGCGAGCGCAACCTAAAAAAAGACCAACTCGAATGGAAACGCCGCGACACCGGCGACACCGGCGCCATGCCGCTCGAAAACGCCGCCCACACCATCGCCGGCTGGGTAAAAGAGGTCCTCGAAAATCCGCAGTCGCGTCGTGAAGAATCCGCGCAGCAAACAACGGCATAGCCAGAGGCACTCCGTGACGCGCGGCATCGCTAACGTCATACCGGCTTCTGCCGGTGGCTTTTCGACAGGTGTTCTGCGCGGCGGCGGGCTTGGTTTTCGTGAACGGCGCGGAGCCATTCGGACGCGTCGTAGCCTGCGGGCAACATACGGCGGATGAATGGGTCGAGCGTTTCTTCGTGCCAGAGGTCGCAGAACGAGTCGTAGAGTTGGACGTGGTTTTTCATTCGCATTGCGTCGGTATACGGGCGGCCGAGCGTGACGCCGTCCAGGTCGATGAAGTAGAAAGACGCCCCGTCCCGAGTGAATATGTTCTTGCCGGACAGGTCGGTGTGCTGCGCGCCGGTTGCCGTGAGCGCATTGACGCTGTCGGCCAGCGCGAACAAGAACGCGCGGACCTCGTCCGACGCGGCCCCGCGACCGGCCATACTGCGGGCGTGATCCTCGACGTTGCGGCACCCCTCGAGGCGCTCGGATATGAGCGCATTCGCCATGATGAGGCCGAGACGACGCATCTCGATGAACGCGCACACCTTTGGCACGCCGACTCGATGCGCCTCGAGAAACCGCGCCGCGACCCACCCCTGACGATAGCGACGGCGGTAAAACGTCCGCTTAAGGGTCTCCACTAAGCCGAGCCGGCTAGTCTTGACCACCCACGCGCCTACGGTGCGCGTTTCGGATTTCTCAGCGCGCTTCAGCGTCTTGCCTGGCGTCGCGACCGCAGCAAGAACCGCGTCGAGCGCCACGTCTGCCCGGCGATACGTCGTGGCTCCCGCAATGCGATCCACGACCACGCCGTCTGACGCCATCGCGCTATAGGCCGGCGTCTCGCGACACGAGATGATGTCCGAGATGCGGCCCTTAAGCCTGTACGCGTTGTCCAGCCACTTCGGAAGCGAAACGGGCCCATAGCCTTCGCAAACCGAAGCGAATAGTGCGGGGTCCAGTCCGTTCTTATCGAGCGAGCGTCGAAATCGGAAGAGGTTCTGCGCGCGTTGTACCGCCGTCAGCGCCGGAAAGCGTTTTGCCTTGTCGAAGTCAATCAGGTAAAGGTCGCCCGCCGCGCCCACAAGCACATTGTGCACTTGGAGGTCGGCGTGATACACGCCGAGATCGTGCATCCGCCGAACCAGCCGGCCGAGATCCGTCATGAGCGAAAACGGGGACTGTCCCAAGCGAGCGAAGCGAGACGGGACTGTCCCCATTTTCTCGACCTCATCCCCGAGAAACTGGCACAAACCGACCGCTTCGAGTACTCGGGTGGCGATTTTGCCCCGGTAGAACGGCCCGCGACGTTCCCACAGCACACCCAACGGCTCGGCCGTCGGCAGCTCCTCGTCGAACAGCGCTACCAGCAGTTGAAACTCTCGCAAGGGGCGGTTCTGAAGAAAGTACGCGTCCTCAACAAAACGGCGGACGAAGCCGCCCCGCCGATACGTTCGGATGAGGCCTACACCCGACTCGAAAGGGAAACGCTCGAGCGCGCCCCGACCCGCGCCTTCTACTTGTTCGCACCCGTGGCCGCGCAACAGCGCCCCCGAAATGGCGACGGCCCATTCTTCACGGACCAGGGCGTTTCTCCGCCCGTCTCTTTGTTCAGCAAACCGCATCCGAGTGATCGTAACTTGCCTCGATTGCCCTGGGCTGCCGCTCTCGTATTATGGCCGCCGGCATGAGCGCGTCAAAGCAAAAAAGGACTGATGCAAGCGCAGCGACCCCGCCTAAGGAGGGGGAGCGTGGACGTGTCTGTCCCTTTTCTTGCGATCCCATTCCCGACGGATTCTGCGCCAAAACGAAGCACATTCTCTCATTCGCCGCAAAAAGGCGTAGCTTCTGCTCGGAAACCTGCGAGCACAGTCCCATTTCTGCTCATGGCCCACGCCCTGGCCAACGGCAGAGCGAAAACAGCACCCTTGTCTGCTCATATCTTCCATACCGCAACGCTGCGCTCGATGATGCCGCCGCAGTCATGGGGACGTCTCCATTCCGCAATAGTCCCATTGTCGCCCAAAAGAACGGCTCTTGGCAAGAACGCCTTGATTTGATTTCTGCGACACCGCATAGGGATACTTACCCTCCGCCCATATGGGAGACCGTACGACAACATGAACGGGAGGAGATCTAAGATGAAGAAGCGGACAGCCATTATCGTTTTGTACACGGCGTCTTTGCTGACCATCAACGCCATCGGACTCGCCCAGCATGACGCCGGACTCGCCACGATCAAAGACGCCGTGGCCCAACGCGCCTCGTCTTCGGATCCCAATTGGCGGTTCGGGAACGGCGACGCGCGGGGCATCGATCCCGGCGACACACTTGTCCTGGCCGAACTCCAGGGACCGGGCGTCATCAACCATATCTGGAACACCATCGCGTCGCCCGAGCCGAAATACCCAAAGTTGCTGTTGTTGCGCATGTACTGGGACGGCGAAAAGCACCCTTCCGTCGAGTGTCCCATCGGCGATTTCTTCGGCGTAGGCCACGGCATGAACGTCCCATTCGAGTCGCAGCAAGCGGTCGCGACCTCGAACGGCAACGCCCGCAACTGCTATTGGCCCATGCCGTTCCGCACATCCGCCAGAATCACGGTGACCAACGAGGGCAACGAGCGCACCAACGCGTTCTATTACTACATTGACTGGGAGAAGGCGGACAGGCTCGACAGGAATGCCGCGTACTTCCACGCGATGTATCGCCAGGAATACCCGGCCAAAATGGGCAGCCGCTATCTTCTTGCCGACATCAAGGGCCGAGGCCACTACGTCGGCACCGTGCTGAGCGTCCGGCAACGCCTCGAAAGTTGGTTCGGCGAGGGCGACGACTTCTTTTACGTTGACGGCGAGCAGGAGCCGAGCATTCGCGGCACCGGCACGGAAGACTATTTCTGCGACGCCTGGGGCTTCCGCGAACTGGACACCCCCTACTACGGCGTGCCCCTTTTCGAGGGGTCCCACGTCGGCGCCAGAACCAGCGTATACCGGTGGCATGTGACCGACCCGGTACGCTTCTACAAATCCTTGCGCGTTGAGATCGAGCACGTCGGGCCGTCCATCGCCGACACCGGCGAGCGAATCGGTTACGGAGAACGGCCCGATGATTTCGCGTCCGTGGCGTTTTGGTATCAACTCGAGCCGCACAAGCCGTTTCCACCTATCCCCAAAGGGTACGAACGCCTCTACGTCGAGGAAATCACCGGCGACCCGTTCGTAGACAATTCGAACGAACAGTTTGCGCGCTACTGGCTGAAAGCACTGATGGCGAAGTCAATGAATACCCATCGCGTGGTGCGCGTGGCCCAGCCGATCTTCACCGGCGCAAAGATCTCGATGGACGCAGCAAACAGCACCAGTGCCTCCATGAAACTTTCTGCGACCTTCCGGCCGCACGAGCACGTGCGGCCGACGCTGCGTGTAGCCGAATCCACGGTGCCCCCGAAAAGCAAAACCCAGACCACGATCGCCCTCGACGTTGACCAGCCCGTTTCGTTGGCGAGCCTCGAGCCGCTGCTACTCGATTGGACGGCCGTCTTTGCCGCACCAGGCAGAGACCCCATCGAGGTGACCGTGCCGCAACGCATCCTGTTTGAAGGGCCGTTCCCGATCGCCACGCAGACCGGCAGCGTCTCAATCAACGGCGCGCTGGATGAGTGGGGCGAACTGCCGTTTGCGTGTTCCGAACCCGCCATGATCAAAGTGGGTCACAAAGAGTGGGATGGCCCCGAAGACTGTTCGTTCCGATTCGGTGTGTCCATGGACGACGACTGGCTATACATTGCCGTGGTCGTCGCGGATGACGTCTCGATCGTTGACCCCGCCAATGAACCCTGGCAACAGGACGGCGTCGAGGTCCGCGTGACGGCGCTGCCCGATGCCGCCCGCGCGAACTGGGACGGCCGCGCCGAATTTGGTCAGTCACTCCTCATCGGCATGAGCCCCGGCGACCCCGACACGAAGATGATCCTGTATCAGCCCCGTTCGCTGCCCGAGGGAACCAAGGCCGTTTGCGTGAAGACGGACGGCGGTCACGTCAGCGAGATAGCCATCCCGATGGCGCATCTCGACGCCCAGCAAGGCGGCCGCTGGAAAGCATTGCGGTTAAATATCGCCGTCGACGACCTCGACGCGGCGGACGTCGAAATGTCCCAAATCTGGTGGCGCCCCGACTGGCGGACACCAATGACCTACAGCGATTCCGGGACCTTCGTGCGACCCTGACGGTAAGGCCCTATGTCCGTTGCGAGCCGGTTTCAGCAGACTGGGCTATTGGCCTTTGCTCAGCCATGGCCCATTCCTTTCTTCAGAAGGCGCGCTTGTACAGTTTCCCATGCGCGTCTGAGCGCGTCCTGTGCGTTCCAAGGTATTCAGGCACGTCCCGCGCAGATGAGCGATAGCGCGTCTGCAAGGCCGTGCGTCGTTGTCCTCTCTCGCAGCGGTGAAAACGCGCACTGGAACGCACGGGCCGTCGCGTTCTATACTCTCCACGTGACAAACCGTCCGTTAGCAAAGTCGTTCAACAGGCACGCGCATGCCGTGCGGCCGGGACGCCCTACGCGTCTGGAACCGTAACGTGAGCCCGCCGAAGGCGTGCACTTCGGGGGCTCAACGTGATACAGTGGGCGCGCTGCCTGCGGGGGAATTACCGAGGTAACCACGCCGGCGCTGGAGAGGTAGCCATGGCAAAACAAAGGAGAAGAAAAAAGACCGTAGCGTTTCAGGACGCCGTGAAAATGATATCCCCGGGCACCCGCGTGCGCGAGGCGATATCCGCCATTCTACAGAGTCGAATGGGCGCCCTGCTGTGCATTGGCGAGCCGAAACGATTGGCAGAACTGTCTGAGGGCGGCGTGAAAGTGGACGCGCCGTGCACGCCGCAACTGCTCTACGAACTCTGCAAGATGGATGGCGCCATCATACTTAATCGGGACGCGAGTCGGATCGCCTATGCCAACCGATTCTTGAAACCGGACAGCTCGATCCCTTCCGACGAAACCGGAACAAGGCACCGCGCCGCCGAGCGCCTGGCGCGACAAGTCGGGTGTACGGTCGTTGCGGTGTCCGAACGCCGATCGAGCGTGACCGTTTACGCCGGCAACGCGAAACAAGTCATGGACAATATCGCGACGCTTCTTAACAAGGCTACGCAAGCCATCCAGACGCTCGAGAAATACATCAACGTGCTCAATCAAACCACGCAGGATCTGACCACACGCGAGTTCCAGGATATGGTAACCATCTTCGACGTCTGCCGCGCCGTACAACGGTGCGAGATGGTCGTCCGTATTGCCGAAGAGGTCGAACCCTACATTCTCGAACTCGGGACAGAAGGACGGCTTATCGAGTTGCAGTTGCAGGAATTGACTATCCCGGTTGAGGAAGCGGAATTGGTCATCAAGGACTACTACCGCGAAAAACCCAACCTCAATTACGACGATGTACTTAAAAAGGTCCGGGCCATTTCACAGCACGACCTGCTGAACCTAGGCCACATCAGTCAGGCCCTCGGCTACGGACCCCATCTCAGGAGCGTCGACACCTATCTCTCGCCGCGTGGTTACCGCGTACTTACGCAGACGCACCGATTGTCGCCGCAGATTATCGAAAGCCTCGTGCAACGCTTCGGCGCCCTGCAACAGATTATGCGCGCGCCAAAGGACGATCTCGTCGCCGTCGAGGGCGTCGGCGAAGTCCTTGCCGAGCGCGTCCGCGTGAGTCTCAACCTATTGCGGAATCAGCTTGCCTTGGACAGAAGGTGAGCGGCCTCGTTGTCGCGTTGTCGCCGTCAGCGATCCGCGAGCTGCGGACGGACTTGAACGTGAAGAAAGGGCCAATGCATGCCCTATGTCTTGGACTGTGAGATCGCCGCGAATGATGAAGCGGCGCCCGCACACCGTCGAATGCGCGTTTGCGCGCCCCAGATCGCACGCGAAGCCCAACCAGGACAATTCGCCATGCTCCAGACCGCCGACGGATACGCGCCTTTTCTCCGCAGGCCGATGAGTTTCGAGCGCGTGCTTCCCGAGGCAGTTGCCTTCCTCTACAAAGTCGAAGGCGAAGGCACCCGTCTGCTGGCCGCGATGCGGCCCGGACAAACCATCTCCGTGCACGGCCCCCTCGGTAAGGGCTTCTCCATCGACTCGACAATCAGCCGGCACATCCTCGTCGCCGGCGGCATCGGCGTGGCCCCATTGCCCGCGCTCGCCGACGCCGTCACCCGGGCGTGCAGGCGCCCCCCCGACGTCGTCATCGGCGCCCGCACCAAACGCTTCCTGCTGTGCGGCGACGTCTTCCGCAGCATGGGGTGCGAGGTTTACCTCGCCACGGACGACGGTTCCGTCGGGGAAAAGGGAGTTGCTTCGCACGTCCTCGAGCGCCTCGCGCCAAACCCGGATACACAGATCTATGCCTGCGGCCCCATGCCCATGATGCGCGCCACAGCCCAGATTGCCGCCCGCTCGGGTGCAGCCTGCCAAGTATCGCTCGAAGCCCAGATGGCTTGCGGCGACGGCGCCTGCTTGGGGTGCGTCGTCGAGTCGATATTCGAGAACGAAGGCGAAAAGATGGTCCGCGTCTGTACCGACGGGCCCGTCTTCGACGCACAACATATTGACTGGAACGCGCACAACTTTGCCTATGATCGATAGGGATTAACTGCCAGCTCTCAGCTTCTAGCTGTCAGCTATCGGTTTTGGGGATGCCGCTGGGTATCGGCAGGGGTCTGCGATGAAGCCAAATCTCGAAGTCCGCATCGGGGCGCTCCGAATGAAGAACCCCGTTACCGTGGCCTCCGGCACGTTCGGATACGGCCAAGAATACGCCCGCTATTTTGACATCGCGGCATTGGGCGCGGTTACGATAAAGAGTATTACCCTAAAGCCCCGCGCAGGCAATGCGCCGCCCCGACTTGTCGAGACCCCGGCCGGCATTCTCAACGCCATCGGCCTGCAGAACGTCGGGCTCGACGCCTATCTCGCCGAGAAAGCTCCCTTCTTGAGAAAACACGGCGCCACGATCATCGCGAACATTTACGGCAGCCAACCCGACGAATATTGCGAACTCGCGCGACGCCTCGAGGAGGCCCACGCTGCCGACGCCATCGAGGCCAACCTGTCGTGTCCCAACGTGCATGACGCCGCAACCGCGCGCGGCCCCGCCCTCGTGGCCCAAATCCCTGAGCGCGTGGCTGAATACAGCCGAGCGCTGCGCGCCGCAACGAAACTGCCGTTGCTCGTGAAGCTGACGCCGAACGTCGCCGATATCCGCGAACCCGCGCTCGCCGCGCAAGAGGCCGGCGCCGACGGCGTATCGCTCATCAACACGCTAATGGGAATGGCCATCGACCCCGAGACCCGCCGCCCCCGACTCGCCAACGTGATCGGCGGGCTCAGCGGGCCAGCCATCCGCCCCGTCGCCCTCAAAATGGTCTGGGACGCATCGAGGGTGCTACAAATTCCGGTGATCGGCATGGGCGGGATCTGCACTGCCCCCGACGCCATTCAGTTCTTGCTGGCCGGGGCAAACGCAGTGGCCGTCGGTTCAATGTCATTCCGCCAGCCCGATGCGGCGTTGCAGATTGTGCGTGGGCTAGCCGACTACTTGGAGCACCATCAGATACCGGACGTCAACGATCTCGTCGGCGCAATCGCGACATAGCCGAGACAGCGGGACGCAGGGCATACTTGCCATCGAGGAGGAAATCGATCGGAACGCCCTCCGTTGATGCCGAGACCACAGGATTTTTTCGGCACGGCATGCCGCGATCGCGCAAGGAGGGGAGGTTAGCGTGGCTACCGAATTAATTACCGTTCTGGATGCCGATTCCCGTGAAGAGGCCTTGGCTCGGGTCGCGCTCTGTGGCGATTGCGGATGGTTCAAGGTCGGGTCCCAGTTGTTCACGCGCTGCGGCCCCGACGTCGTGCGCGAAATCATAGGTCTCGGCAAGCGGGTGTTTCTGGATCTCAAGTTCCATGACATCC
>DUZM01000042.1 GCA_013349485.1 Candidatus Hydrogenedentota bacterium
TACGAGTTGACGATGCCGTGGCCCAGCCCAAAGAAGTCGCCCAGCGGAACCAACACACTGGGTTTGCTGGCGTTGTCCCACGTGAACTTGAGCAGACATTCCCGATAGTGTTTGGGTTGCGTCATCCAGATGTGGGTGATGCGGCCCGGACCCTTGATGTCCGCCAACACCCGCGTTTCGCCCGGCTTGAATATCCAGGCGTCCGCATTCCGTCCCGAGACGTCCCAAGACGACACGCGCTTGGCCCGCCCGCTCCGAAGCTTTGTCAGTTGACCATACATAACGTTACTCCTCGTTGACGATTTCTCAATGAAAAGCGAGTACAGCGCAGGGAAGATTGACAGAATCAGGCGCTGTTTTGCAACCTATTGGTCAAGGGACTGTTCCGAGGAGAACGCCTCGCGAAGCTTGTCGTGGATCCCGTCGAAAGCACCGTTGCTGAGAACCAGAACCACGTCGCCCCTCCAAGCGTTATCGGCGACATGTTCAACAATTTCGCTGGCGTCGGCGGCGCAATGCGCCGCCACCCGGTGGGTCGCGAGGGCGCGTACGAGGCCTTCGCGATCAAGGCGCGACGCCGGCGCGACACGCTCCGGGCGGTATAACGGGCCGAGCCACACCTCGTCGGCGCAGGCAAACGCGTCCTCGAGTTCGCGCTGAAACCGATTCGTGACCGTCGTGTTTGACCGCGGCTCGAAAAGGACCCACAGTCTTCCGCCGCGATGGGAGGCGCCGGCGCCGTCGTCCATCGAACGCCCGCACCATTGTTCCCGTGCGGCCTGAATCGTCTCGCGGATGGCCGTAGGGTGATGGGCAAAGTCGTCGATAAACGTGACGCCTTTTGCTTCGAGGAAGACCTCTATGCGCCGGCGAACGCCGCGAAAACCAGGCAACGCCTTCTTCATGTCGTCAGGCGCCGCACCCAAGAGCGAAGCGACGGTTACCGCCGCGACCACGTTCTGGAGGTTGTGCCGGCCCGCCAGCGGTACATCCAGTTCCACGAAAGGCCGCCCATCCCGGTATACCGCCGCTCGTGTGAGACCCCGCTTGGAATACCCCAGACGCTCGATGCGCCAATCGGCGTCTTCGGTGAACCCATACGTCACGACGCGGCTGTGGGCATGGTCCTTAAGGGCAAGCGCCCGCGCATCGTCGGCGCAAAGGAGCGTGCACCCCGAGCGCGGAACAAGCCGCAGCATGAGTTGAAACGCGCGCTCGATCTCGGCCACGTCATCGAAAATGTCCGCGTGGTCGAACTCGATCGACGTGACGACGGCAATCTCCGGCAAATAATGGAAAAACTTCGATCGCTTGTCAAAAAACGCGGTGTCGTATTCGTCGCCCTCGATTACGAACGGCGCGCCCTCGGCCCCTAACCGCGCGGAATAAGGGAAATCGAGAGGCTGGCCCCCTACAAGAAAGCCTGGTTCCAGGCCTGCGCGATCCAGTAGAAACGCCGCAAGCGCCGTCGTGGTGGTCTTCCCGTGCGTGCCGCAAACCACCACGGGGCGGCGAGCACGCAGGACGGCATCCTTAAGCCATTCCGGCAAGCTAACGTAATGCAGCTTGCGTTCGAGGACGGCCTCGACCTCGGGATTGCCCCGGCTCAACGCGTTCCCTATGACGACGACATCGGGTCGCCAATAGAGATTTTCCGCCGCATACGCAGTAGCAACCGGGACACCCAATGCCGCCACCATTTCGGATGTCGGCGGATACAGCGCATTGTCGCTGCCGCGGACCTCGCAGCCCGCCTCGACGGCAAGCCGCGCCCCCGCAACCATCGCCGTCCCGCCAATCCCGACAAAGTGGATCCGCTGCGGCCCCGTTCCTGCGATTTGTGAAGCTAACACGCCATGCGATCTCCAGAGCTCACTCGATTCCCGGATAGCCTATTCACCTGCCCCCTCAAATGCAACCAGGCCGAACCACCCTGAATCCGCCCGTAGGGATGAGGGGAGAAACGCGGACTGCACCAGGCGAGCGCCCGTTCCCCACGAACGCGGACCGATAGGGAGCAAACTGGAGCTATGGAGGTGTAGAAGCCCGGATCCCAAACAGTGATTCCGGCGAAAGGAATCCCGCCTCGAGGCGAGCGTCTTCGTGTACGTTGAGATTCCCAATCAAGTTGGGAATGACATCCGTTTAGTCATTCCCGCGCAGGCGGGAATCTCTCCGCATACCCGGTGCCGTAGGCGAGCAATGTGGTTCCCAATCAAGTTGAGAACAACATGGTTGCGGCCTATCAAGAGCGCGGCCGTCTCTGTTTCTTGGGGCTCATGATCCCCTTGACCTGACGTGCCCCGTAAGGAAACCTGTGCGGCCCACGTAGTTGTGGCCTTCGCGGCCCCTACGTGCGAATCTGGCGTTTGGCCATTCGGCGGGCGTTTGATTTGCCCTTGCGGGATTGACTATACTCCAAACGACAATTGACGGGCTCTTGTGGGCTCGTTTTTGTCTGTTTGCACTTCTTTTGGACGGGTAGCTCAGGTGGTAGAGCATCGGACTTTTAATCCGGTGGCCGCGGGTTCGAGTCCCGCCCCGTTCACCATTGTATGTCCCACGGTTTAGTCACCGTTTACGTATTGCGCGGGACGTCTAACAAGCGCTATGTCGGCATAACGAACGACCTTACAAGACGTCTGCGCGAGCATACTTCCCGCCGCACGAAAGCGGGCCAGCTTCTTGGCGCGTTCCGGCTTATTCATACGGAAGAACACCCCGATCACACAGCAGCGCGTCAGCGCGAGAAGTTTCTGAAGTCAGGGCAAGGGCGCGCCTGGTTGGATAGCCTGGAGTCGCGGCCGCGGCCCGCCGCAGGCGGGGCTTGTGCGCCTCAGGCGCATTCGAGTCCCGCCCCGTTCACCAATGATATCAGGGGCTTACGAAAAACCGTAGGCCCTCGTTCTTCTTGGTGTTTATAGCGGTTTCATATACTTTCCCGCAAGGTCCCGGCTCTTCGACTCCCTCGTGTGCTGCCGCATGGCCCGGCTTGCGAGGAGACGGCAGCTTCCCACTTCTCGGCTTTGCGTTAGTTTCCGAGACAGTTTCCTTGGAAAGCCGGAAGACTGGACGTGGCGCGTCGTGTAGCATGCGCAGGTGGAGGCTTGCGGGCCGCCCTGCATCAGGTGAGGAGTGGCGCTGGAAACGGGATGCAGGGCGGCTCGGCGCGGGATTAGAGGCTATGGCGTCGGACGCGGTTTTCTTGGGTGTCTGCAAAGGCGTATCGGCGTGCATGGAGTCGATGCAGAAGGCGCCTGACAGCGTGTTGTGTGCTCTCGGACTCTGTGTCATCGGAGTCGCGGCGTTTGTCATGTTTCCGTGCGTCACTGCATCCGCAGCGGCCGTCACGTCTGAGTTCCCGGCAAAGACGTACCTTCAGGAACTCGTGATAACGTTCAAGAACGCCACAGCGGCGAAATCCGCGCGTGTGGGGATAGAACCGCTTCCAGACGGTTACGAGCGCGCCGTTTCGTGCCGATGGGACGACAACGAGTTCGGGAATCTTGAGGTGAAGAACCGGCTTGACGCGCGGGGCGTCAAGGCGACGTGGTATCTCAACTCGAATTCAGTGGGATATCTCGATGGGCGCGACTACATGGGCACGGCGCGGCATCTGATCGAAGGCGGCCATACCATAGGGGGACATTCGCTTAGCCATCCCTATCTGACGTACGTGCACAAGAACCGTATGTTCCAGGAGATCGCGGGGGTGCGCATCGAATGGGAAGCAGCGCTGGATACGCTGCTCAATTCGTTCACGTTCCCATTCATCGCGTATCGCAGCGATGAGGAAGGCGACGCGTCGCAGGCGGACATGATCCGCGCCTTACAGCGGGCCGGGTTTTATCATGTTGCCGAATTCAAGACGTTTCATGACGCCTTGCCCTCCGATATGGTGGTAAGCCTGATCATGCCGCCCGAGAACAACTCGTTTGAGGTCTTCCAGCAGGCAGTTGACTGGGCGCTGTCGGATGCGGATGTGCGCGCGGATTTCCCAAACATTTCGCACAGTATGCACGGCTGGTACGGCACTCCGAGGCTCGAGTACGGCTGGGACGAACTCGAGCGGCGGC
This sequence comes from Candidatus Hydrogenedentota bacterium, assembly GCA_013349485.1. Taxonomy (GTDB): domain Bacteria; phylum Hydrogenedentota; class Hydrogenedentia; order Hydrogenedentales; family SLHB01; genus DUZN01. The sequence continues at coordinate 4,077 of DUZM01000042.1, forward strand.
TCGACTATCTCGCCGCCTTCCCAAATCATTGGCAATGCAACCAGAATGCGTACGCGGCGTATCGGTATCAGTTCGAGCATAGTGTGCTTACGGTGTTGGAGCGCGACAAGAATGCTCTGCGGGCTCACCTGTGCCGACCTGTGCTTCGATTTCTGAATGATCCCGTTCCGTTGACAATTGCCGTTCGAGACGTCGCAACTGAGGAAGTTGTTTCGGTGGCGTGCAGGACTGCAGACATAAGCCGGTCTCAGCGGACCTCTCCCGACAGGGCTCTGTTCAACGTGAACCACGACCGCCCACAGGAACTTCCGTCGAGGATCGGACGCGTCGAGAACCCTGAAAACCGGGCCGAGTTCCACATCCGTGACCAGGACACGGATTTCCCGGGCTTGGGCGCGTTGCTTTCGTTTGACGGCTGTTCCCTGGGCCTTCAGGTCGAGAATCTCACGGGGCTGCTGCTGGAAGACCTGGTCGTGACCTACCGTATGCCGCTCGGCTGGAAAGAAGGCGTCGTAGAGAAACAGGTCCCGCGGCTCGAGCCAGGCGCCGGTTGGGTTGATGCGTGTACGCCCACCAAACAGGCGGACGATCCGAAGTATCATCTGGGGGCGGCCTATTTCGTGGCGCAGATGGATTTCCGGTTAGGGGGAGCGCCGGGAAGGCTTTACGCGACCTGCAACTATAGGAACGGCTTTGACGCGTCATTCCCCAAAGGCCGATTCTCGGTAATTGGACCGATCGAGCCGGAACGGTTTGACGCGGGGGCGTTCGGGGAAACGGTCTCCGCGGAAGGCGGGCACGTATCCCGGTGGACGCTCGAGGACGCCTCCGTTCTCGACGAACGAACCAACTTTGACGATGGTCCCGTTGACAACGCATTTTTGGATGTCGAAGTCATCCGAACGCAAGGCAACTGGTACAGGCTCGAGTCGCCGTTGTACGTGTTGCAGTCCGTTGTGGCTTCCCCAAGGGCGCGGCCGATCGGATTTTACTGTAACCGGGAAGATATTCCCCACATTTATCTGAACGGCCAAGAAGTGGCGGACAATGAGGGGACGCTCGCACAAGGCGACAACAAGTTGGTTTTGATCTATCACCATGCGGTCTTTGGCGGGAGCCCGCGCCACACGGCGTGCTTTTTCCGTCCGATCGACCCCGAGACCGGTGTACGCTTAGCTGATGTGGCGTACGCGCAGCCCCCGATCTGCTCGCCGAGCCACGGCGAGTAGCCTTAGGGACATAAGGCTGGTCCTGGCGCTCGGCCCTTGCGGGACGACGCGCACGACCGGTGCGAGCAGTCTGTTGCGGGAGGTACATTTTGAGTACCATTGACTGGATGATAGTCGCGTGCCTTTTTGTCGTGTTCGCTTTTGTTGCGATCAAGACGAAACGGTACGTGCAAGGGGTAGCCGACTTCCTCGCGGCCAACCGTTGCGCAGGGCCGTATCTGCTGACCTTGGCCGACGGCATGGCGACGGTGAGCGCGATCGGAATCATCGGCTCTTTTCAGCAAACATTTGAGGCGGGGCTCGGCGCGGCGTGGTGGGGCGGCATGATGGGGCCGTTGATCGCGCTGCTGCCGTTGACGGGTTTCATCATCTACCGGTTCCGCGAATCGCGGGTAATGACCATTGCCGAGTTCTACGAAAAGCGATACAGCCGCAGGTTTCGCATTTTCGCAGGGATTCTTGCATCGATCTCGGGGGTGATCAATTACGGGGTGTTCCCTTCCGTAACCGCTAGGTTCTTAATCTGCTTTTGCGGCATTCCCGAATACGTTTTGAAAGCAGGGCCGTTCGAGGTCAATATTACACTGGGTCTCGTGATGTCGATCCTACTGGGGACAGCGTTGACTATCACGTTTCGGGGGGGCCAGATAGCAATCATGGTGACCGATTTTCTGCAGGCACAGTACTTGAACGTGGTTTTCATCGTTGTGATCGCAGCGCTTGTGTATAAATTCGGGTTCTCGGAAATTGCAGCGACCTTGAAGGCTGCCTCGGCGGGCAAGTCCATGCTGAACCCTTTCGGCCAAGAGAAAGTCGAAGATTTCAACGTGTTCTTTTTCATTATCGCTGCGTTCAATGTGGTCTATACTTACATGGCGTGGCAGGGGAACCAGGGCTACAATTGCTCGGCGCGAACGCCGCACGATGCGAAAATGGCCCGCATATTGGGAGGCTGGCGCTTCTGCGCCACGTGGACAATCATCACGTTGATCCCGATATTCGCGTACGTGTTTTATCATAGTCCCGCGTTCGCGATGGAAGCCGATGGAGCTCGGGCGGGACTGGCGGCGCTCAGCGATGAAGGACTGGAACGAGAGCTTGCGGTTCCCACGGCGCTGAGGGGGCTTTTGCCGGGCGGTGTCTTGGGGTTATTCGCCGCAGCCATGTTGGCCGCCTCCGTGTCAACAGACGATACTTATCTTCATTCATGGGGGAGCATTTTGATTCAAGACGTAGTGATGCCTTTTCGCAAGGAACCATTGGCGCCGGCACAGCATTTGCGATGGCTTCGTCGCTCGATACTGGGCGTGGCTGTGTTTGTTTGGTTGTTTGGTATGGTGTTTCCGCTCAGGGAGTATATCTTCATGTACTGGGCCATTACCGGCGCCATCTACACGGGGGGCGCCGGCTCGGTAATCATCGGGGGGTTCTATTGGAAGCGCGCGACGACCGCCGGGGCTTGGGCGGGAATGACCACAGGTTCGGTTCTTGGATTCACCGGAGTCTTGACCAACAATGTTCTGTGGCCTCATCTTCTACCGACGCTAAAGGCGGCCTATCCGGGAGTTACCTGGCTGCAGCGTCTTCCGAACGAGTTCTGGTTCAACGGGATGCAGCTCTTCTTTTTTGCGTGCTTGGCAGCGATAACCGCATATGTGGTCACGTCGTTCTTGACTAAGCCCAAGGCGGAGTTTGACATGGATAAACTGCTCCGGCGAGGTAAGTACACTATTGAGGGCGAACATCGCGCGGCGACGGAAAGGCCAAAAGGATTCCTTGCTCTGTTGGGCATAGACGAGGAATACACCACGTTCGACAAATTCGTCGCGGTTTCGATTTTCGCTTGGACAATACTGTGGTTTACCGTCTTCATTATCGGTACGCTCTATGGTCTGATCTTTGAAACGGGCGAGGAGAGCTGGGCCCGATATTGGATGTTACAGTCATCAATCCATTTGGGCGTCGGTGCACTCACGGTCATCTGGTTTCTGATATGCGGCTTCCGCGACCTTGGCGATATGCTGGCCCGGATACGCACGGCCAGGCGCGATGCCGCTGATGACGGTTTTGTCGAGGAATCGACGTCCAACGCAGAGCTTGCGCGCCGTGCAGGGACAACGGCGGCGGGCAGCTAGCCGCGGCGTCCCAGACGTAAGAATGCACGTTGCGTCAACGGACGCTGCCCGTCTTACAGTTGCCAATGGCACAAAAGAACGAGGGAGCCAATGATCACAATCCAGCCTACGGAGACACGCTACGTACGCATTACTCATGCAAACTGGAATTGCCACTGGAACTTCCAGTTTCCGGAGTCCATCGCATTTGCAGACGGGTGGGCGATGGACTACCAGCCGATCTATCCCAATTGGCAAAGGCTTGGGCCTGAATCATGGTGCTATGAGTGGCGCACCGAGGAAGCGTATGTGCGGGAGCAGGAGAGGTATACGCGGCACGAGCCAACGGAGCGGCGTGCAAGAAAGGCGTTCATCGTCGGACTGTCGGTTCGCGCACAGCTCGATGTCTCCGACGAGCGCTCGGTAGCCCTGACGTTGATACTGACGAACGAATCCTCGCGGCCGTTCGAGCGGGTCGTCTGCGACGGCGGCTGTCTCCAAGCAAAAACGGAGGCGTTTGCCGGGCGGGACGAGGTGTCGCGCACGTATATCATGGTCGGAGGCGCTATGGTCAGTATGGCGACGCTCGACCGCACGGTGCCAATGCGATGCATGTACGTATGTGATCCGGTGGAGTACGAGCGGCCGCCTCTTGATGAAGGCGAATGGTTCTGGGGCAGAAGCAGCGCCGCGCCCGATTCGCCCGTGGTCGTCGGCATGGAATCGGTCGACGGCGCCCGAGCCGTTGCGTTGGTATATACGGACGCAACTTCCGGTTCCGCCAACGCCGACGAGCATCACTGCATCCATAGTCGCCCTTGCTTCGGCGATATCCCTCCCGGCGCTTCTATCACGCGGCGCGGTCTTCTCGTTTTCGGGAGTTCGGTTCAGGTCGTTGTGCCGAGCAGATCCGAGAACGCCAGGCAGGATGAGCGCATGGTCATGCCGCAGCTGAGGGTTTTGGCGACACACAGTCTACGGCGCTTGATTGAGTAATCCCGCGTACTTCTTAATGCCGTCCTCGACGTAGCCAACCGCTTCGCGGCGCTGGTCTCCGTTCTCGAAATTGCCGTTCTGCGCCACGTCGACGGCGTGTTGCTTCATGCGCTCAATGATCGTCTCCACAGCTTGACGTTTGACTACGCAGCGGCCGGCAACGTCGACATATATTGCGCTCGAATGGGCAATGTGGGGCCGCGCCGTGTAGTACTCTTCGGCAGTGTGGATGGGTGCGTAGTCCTCGCCGGGGCCGCATCGCGCGACAAACCACCGGGGCTCGTCGGCACGCATCACGACCTCGAGCGACGCCGCGCGGGCGCTGGTTTTCGTGGCGCGGAGCACTTCGCCGTTCGAGACGATCTGGAGGTTTCCCACAGGATAGCGGGATCGGGCTTTCGCCTTGATGCGAAGTGTCTCGCCAGGTCTAGCATCCAGACGGGCGCCGATCTGTTCGCCGTTGACCGAGAGGAATAGTAGGGGCCCGGAAGTAATGAAGGTGCGGCCTTTCCTGATCCCGTCTATCCAGGCTGAGTAGGTGAAATACCCGTCGACTTTGACGTAGGTCCTTGCGCAGCCCAGAACGCGTGCGGGATGATCGCTGCCGTTGCCGAGCGGGACGCGCTGCCCGCAATTCAGCAACAGGTAATATAGGTCGTGGTCAAGCTGATCGATCGCATCTGAAAGGCCGTTGATGACGTTAATGGGGACGTCGCTGTTCACCTTTGGGCCGAATCCATGCGCCTCGCAGCAGATGCCTCCCTGGTCGTGGCACTGTCTGATGACGGTGCTGTTGTGCGGATAATCGACGGCGGCGGCGCCGCCGCCGCTGCCCGGACCCGTGGCAATCGGTAAAATGATGTCTTTGATGTCCAGCAGGTTGATGTGGCCGTAGAACCTGTCGTTTCGATACTCTTCTCCCATGTGAATATGATATTCGCCGTTGCAGTACCCCGGCACCGAGCCCATTGGGAACTGGTCAGGCTTAATGAAGGCGCCTTCCGGCCGCCATTGATAGAGCGTAAGGTTATTAACGACGCGAAGGTCCTCGGCGCGCTGGACCATTGCGAGCAAGGCGATATCTTCGTTTACGTCCCATGAATTCTTGGCCCAGTGCACATGCGTGTCGCTCGAAATCCAGCCGAGACGTTTCATATCGAGGAACCGACTGGATCGTAGTTCGACCTCCGCAGTCTGTCCGGGCTCCAAACTGAGTGTTTTGGATACGATGTCGTGCTCGAAACCGCGCTCAAGGGTGAGGTCCGTTTTGCCGGGCGGGACGTCAATCTCGAAGCGCCCGTCGCTATAGAAGAAACGAAGCTTGTATGTGGCAGGTCGGAAGATGACGGGTTTCTCAGAGACGGTCGTGTTATCCGCGAAGGCTTTCCCGTGGCGGAACACGTTGTCGCTGCATTGCACATAGACGCGCCCGGGCCACATGCGTTCGTCCTCTCGCTCAATGAGCTTGCCACGAAGCGCGGCAGGCTCGAGGGCTACAACGGACACGTCCACATGCTGAGAATCCTCTGGATGCGCTGAAGTGGCACACAGGAGCCGGACCCGGTCCGAGACGCAATCAGTCACAAACAGCCGTGCGGGAAATGGCCGCATCGATCCCGAGGGCACAGGAGAGAAAGCGCGAGGCCCGATGCGCGTTTCTTCGGTAAAGACGCCTATCTTTGTTTGGGCGTTGGCATGATTGCGGACCTCGACGAGGATGTGCCGGGGAATCCCGCGCGCGACGGGGATTGGCGCGCACTGCCCGAGGGTCACGGATGACTCGCTCCAACCCACGGCGACAACGGCATATTGCTTCCGCAATCGCTCATAAAGCGCCAAAGTATCCCGCGACGCTTGCGCACGGTCTTCATCGGTCATGAGACTTCGGCGCCACCCGTGGGTGTTTTGGTAGATGCTTTCCGCCTGCTCGATTGCCTGAACCTGAAGGTTTGTCGGACACTCATGGATGAGCGTGGCCAGCAGGCGGTAGTAATGATCGAACGTGGCCTGGTCCATCATGGCGGCGTTTCCTTCTAGCGTCGCCTTAGACGTCCCAGCAGGCGATGCGGCGTTTTGGCATGCTGCCTCGAGCGACGCAGTGAGTATTAGCGCCCACATAAACGACGGTGCGGACTGTAAGACGAAGGCCTTATGCATTTCTTATGATTTCCGCGTTGTCTCCGAACACGCGGCCGAGCTTCTGCTATTCGCCCCGCCCGACTCCTTTGCCCAAGCGCCGCGGCGTCGGGCCTTGCGAGAAACCTGCCTTGCCGCCCAGTCTTCCTTGGGGAGAACGTTCGTTCAGGGGCGTTGAAAAGGGCGGCGTCCGTCGCGTAGAATGAGTGATAGAGCGCCAGGGCCGCAGCGCGTGTTCTTGCTACCGCGCAATAAACCGTTTGCGCCGAGCATTGCGATGTTGGCGCTGGGCCAAGGCGACGTTTCCTCTTATGTTGCGCGGGCGCTCATCCGAGGGTCTGCCAGAGAGGACGGCTCGAGGGGCCGGATGTTCCTGAGAGAAAAACACCGGCCCCCCGTTCGTTCTCGCAAAACAATAGCGGCAGCGAGAGCGCGCTTATCAGCGATCACCCCATACCGCCCAGCCAGTTGATGTACCAATCTGTCATGCATCCAAGGGGCAGCGGGTCGGGCCACACCCAGCCTGGGGGTGCGTCAACAATCGTAACCGGGTATTTGGCCTTATACCGGACAAATTCGACGTGGCCGTCCATGTAGAGCACGTTGCACCCGCCCGGCACGTGGTTGAAACGCATGATCGCCTTGTCGGGAACCGTAGTAGTTCCGTCGACCCACGAAGTGTTGAAATTGTTTGACCATGCGTCCCACATGATCACGATCTCACTTTGGGCCTTGTTGGATGCGGCCGGGTTGTTGATGTCCGTGATGAAGAACCGCTCGATGCCCTCGCGTACGCGCCGGTACTGCAAGGGCAATGGCGAGAGGTCGTCATCGACAAATCCCCAGCTGCTCGGCCCGAACTGGAGTACCTCTTGCGTCAGATTCTCCACGCCGTTGCCCTCGATACGCCCGACCCCGATGAGCCATTCCGGGCAGCCTGCATTCACGGTGTCCGGTTGCAGCCGCAGGTCTTGCGTGTATCCGGCGGTGATCCAGTTGTAGCCGCTGAAGGCAACATCCATTATCTGCGACATTGTCTCAGTAGCATAAGGGATATAGCAGTACGAAATGGGCTGCGAAAGCAAACCGGCCAGGCAATCGCGAGCAACACCCGTGGAATCCAGGTTGGCCTTGCCCGCAAGGTCTTTGACCTGCGCCGCATAGTCCTCCTCGATGAGGAATTGCGTCGCGCCGGTATCCCACACGAACTGCCAGTCTGAATCGGCACGCGTGTCCGATGGGCAGATGGCGATGTTCACATCGGTCCAGTACTCCGGATACAATTCCGAGCCGTCGTAGCTCTGAAGCCATGCGAACGCATTGATTTTCCAGCCGCCGCCCGGCGGGAAGCGCTCGCTTTTGTCCTCGTTGCAGTACATTTTGCAGATCACGCCGAACTGCTTGAGGTTGCTGGCGCACGACGCGCGCCGGGCGGCCTCGCGTGCGCGGGCAAGCGCCGGCAACAGAATCGCCGCCAGTATACCTATGATGGCGATAACCACCAGCAGCTCGATCAGCGTAAAGCCCTGTCTCCTCATTTTGTTCACCTCCAATTTCAATGATTACCGTTGTACAAATACTCTCATGCAACTTGTTACTTGTTTGCCGGAGAGCTTATTCTTGCAGCTCCTTTCTGCCTTTGGCGTTTGCGCGTGTGGGTGCGCGTATCCTATGGTCGTGACTAAGAATCGTTGCCTTAACAAGCCTCTGTTCGGACGCCCTGTTGGGCTGCGCGATTCGCGCTGCCAAAAACTCGGCCGTCTGACGTCCTATTGCATACCCGTCCTGGACGGCCGTGAGCCATGGCGCCTCGTGGTATTCGTCGGGCTCCCTGTCGTCCATCGAGGCGATTTCCACGTCCTCAGACACCCCGAGTTGGCAGGTCTGAAGGGCGGACAGCAGGATATCGGCCGAGTATTGGTCGCTGCAGAGGAATGCGGTGGGGCGCGGCTTATGCGCCACGAAGTCCTTAACGATTGCCGGGGCCGCGAAGTGCCACTCCCCTTCAATGAGCAATTTCTCGCGGTAGGGCAGCCCTGCATTCTCCAGCGCACGTCGGTAGCCGGCAAGCCGATCATCCATTACGGAATCCGCAAAGTCTCGTGCGACGTACGCGATGGTCTTGTGACCGTGGGTAATCAGGATGTCAGTCAGACGTTCGTACGCGTCTTGGTTATCTGTGCCGACGAAATCCGTGTCCGCTTCGGGCAATCGCCGATCGAATAGAACGCAAGGGAAAGAACGTTGGCACAGATCCGCCACAAGCTCGCACTCTTCCGGGGTACGGTAAAGCGGATAGAAAGCCAAGCCATCGAGCCCGCTGTCTGCGACACGCGAAACGAAGCTCAGTTCAATCTCCGGATTAAAGTCGAGATAGTGGAACTGAACGCGGAGCCCAAGATCCGCCGCCCCCTTCAAGAAACCATCCGTGACCGTCTTGCCATAGAACGATACATGATGCGGTTCCGCGAGTAGCACGCTGGAACCGGCGACATCGTCTCGACGCAGGCCGACGGACTCAAGCCACGGCTCGCGATGCCCTTCCCTAAACCCCGCGGCAAACGCACCCTCGCTCTCCGATTGCCGAAGCGCCTGCTGTGTGTCAGCAACTGCCACCTCGACTTGTTTGTCAGGACGCTCTTCTGACGCCGTCGGCCCGCTCGGCGCCGTGTGGCCGGATTGGCCCTTCTGGCGAACGCGCCGTCTAACGGCTTCACGATCTCTTTCGCGTGACTTGCTTACCATGAGCCGCCGATGCCAATCAGGGTTGAAGTGCTACAGGAAGCATCTGTCCTTTGATGTCTTCTTCTGCATTCTATGCTAGCCAAGACGGCGCGCGTTGTCTTCCGATATTTGGGGAGCGATTTCCTGTTATTTAAGGTTCGTCACTCGGCGTTTTCGTGGCCTCTGAATGAACCTGAGATTCCGGTATGCCGAAGCTGGAATCTGGGAAGAACGACACAAAGCGTTCGAGTAAGCTAACGGTGCGACGCCGCTCCAACGCGAGCGGCGCAGCGCAGGCAGATCCATGAAAGTTTTTGTGCTCAACAGCGGGTCGTCATCGATCAAGTTTCAGCTTTTCGATTGCGTCGGGGCGCCGGCCGCGCTGGCCAAGGGCGTGGTCGAGCGAATCGGGCTTGCGGGGTCTCGACTAACCTGTGCCTGCTCTCGCGCGCCTCACAACCCCTCGTGTCCGGCCAAGAGGGTCGCGGCGGACGTCCCCGACCACGCCACGGGAATCAAGCTGGTGTGCAACTGTCTACTCAACAAGGCATGCGGCCTTCTCGATCGATTGGACGAGGTCGCGGGAATCGGCCACCGCGTTGTGCACGGGGGCGAGTCTTTCACGGAGTCCGTGCGAATTACAGAGGTCGTAATCGATGCGATCGAGAACTGCGTCAAACTCGCTCCTTTACACAATCGACCCGCCCTTATGGGGATTAGGGCAGGTACAGAGGTGTTCCCCAACGTGCCGCAGGTTGCCGTGTTCGATACCGCGTTTCATCAGACGCTTCCACGACATCGCTACCTGTACGCGGCGCCGCTCGAATTCTACGAGGAATACGGGGTACGGAAGTATGGGTTTCACGGTATCTCCCATCAATATGTAGCTCGTAAGGCAGCGCGGCTGCTGGGCACAGGGCCCGAGAGGTTGAAGGCGATCACCTGTCATTTAGGTAACGGCTCGAGCATCACGGCCGTGGACTCGGGCAAGAGCGTTGATACGAGCATGGGATTTACACCCCTAAGCGGCGTGATGATGGGTTCGCGCAGTGGCGACCTCGACCCGTATATTCCGCTGTTCCTGCATACGGAGGCAGGGATCGAACTGAACAGAATCCCCGAGGTGCTCAACAAAGAAAGCGGCCTGAAGGGCGTGTGCCGTCTGCGGGATGTGCGGGACGTACTGGCCGGCGCCGAACGCGGCGACAAGCAATGCCGGCTGGCACTCGACATGTTTGTGTACCGGCTTGCGGCCTACATCGGCGCCTACTGGGTTATTCTCGGAGGGCCGGACGCCATAGTGTTCACGGCGGGCATAGGCGAGAATGTACCGGAGGTGCGCCGCAGAGTTCTCGAGAAGTTCCGGTTCCTGGGCGTAACCGTTGACGAGGCGAAGAATGCCGAAAACGCCGTTGATATCTCGGGGAAAAACACTTCGGTCAGGGTGTTAGTCATACCGACGAACGAAGAACTCGTGATTGCGCAAGAAACCGCTCGCATCGTCGATGCGCTGGACGCGGCAGGCGCGGCGACCCGGCGAGACCAATCGGCGTTGCCAAGGCCCCCGTGACGCACAAGGACGCGCCACCGGGCTCAGCGACCCCAGGAAAGGAGGAACACGCATGCTGGTTGATATCCGGACAGTTCTAACCGCAACGGCTTTCCGGGAAATTGATGTGGAACTGTTGCTTGATCGGGAACGGCCTTCGTTCGTCCGGTTCGACCCCGAACTTGGCTATGTCCCCGACGATATCATCATGCAGGACGGCATGGACTTCAGTTTCTCGACGTACACGTATGAGAAGACGGGGCAACGGAAAATGATGAACTATCCGGATCGCCCATGCCGGATAAACACTTACGGCGACAGCTTCACGCAGTGCCAGCAAGTCAGCGACGATGAGACCTGGCAGGAACGACTCGCAGCGCACTTGGGTGAGCCCGTGCGCAATTTCGGATGCGGTGGGTACGGCGTATACCAGAGCTATCGGCGCGCGTTCCGCATGGAGGCGAGCGAGTGCTCGGCCAAATACGTCATACTCAACATTTTTGCAGACGACCACATCCGCAATCTCGACGCCGCCCGGTGGATCCGGACACGCTGGTTTGAAAAGGACCTGCCGCCGGGTCAGGCGTATCCGCTGCACGGCCTTCCCTGGGCTCATGTCCGGTTCGACCTTGACAAAGGCAGGTTCGTCGAGCTGCCTGGGGCCTGTGCGAACGAGGACGACCTCCGCGCTTTGTGCGATCCCGATAGGTTCTATGAAACGTTTAAGGACGATGCCATCGTTAGGCTCTTCCTGCTCGAGTTGGGGGGCGAAGCGGAATTCGACGATCTCGAGGCCGTGGCGGAGGCGCTGGGCGTCGCGGTCAATCTCAGAGACGCGGCGCCGCGACGCGACGAGGCGCATAAGCTCCATGTCGCCTACGGGATGAAGGCAACGGAATACATCCTCGATCAGATGGCGCCTTGGATTGCGCAAACCGGCAAGAAACTCATGGTCGTCCTTACATACGGCCAAAATGCCTTATGCGGACAGACAGGCGTCTGCGAGTACATCACCGAGGACCGCCGCTTTGACCAACCATTTCTGGATTACCTCACACACAACAACGTCCCTTACGTCGATA
>DUZM01000043.1 GCA_013349485.1 Candidatus Hydrogenedentota bacterium
CTACCTATGTTCTGAATGTGGCCCACGTCGGCGCGGGGTCACTCCACTACACCACCCGCGAAGGCATGCTGCACGCGTTTCCGTGTTCCCGAGAAATGGTTGCTTCGGCCAAGGCCGTCGCCGCGGCACACGGCGCACTACCCTGCCGACTGCGGCACGCGCCTTCGGACGCGGCCGTCGCACTGGCCAGGGGAATCAAGACCATGAGCATCGTCGGCCTCGATCGACACGCTCTTCCCCCGCACTGGAACCGCCACACAGATACGCCCGAACAGTGCGACTTCGACCAAGTCCAACGCGCCGCAGACTTCGCCGAGGCCGTGTTGCAGCGCCTGAGCGCCGAGCAGTGAGTCGCCTGCGGACCCAACCCGGAGAAAGACGATCACCTGTCTTCGCAACGCCTCTCAAGTCACTGCGGGCGCCCAAAGCGGCACGCGCAGGTCCGTGTCTGTCCGTGTTAGTCCGTGTTAGTCCGTGTTCTTATCAAGTAGGAGTGAAACAGAGGGTCAAGAAATGACGGCGCTTACGCAGCGTCTGGCGCGGGGGCAAACGAATTGTTTATCCTACTGCGGCATAACTGGCAACAGCAGACGATCAAGCGAGGAACCGGCTGAATGGAACTTCTAAGACTGCTCAAGGGCCAAATCCTGTGGGGACCCACGATGATTGTGATGCTCGTGGGAACGGGGCTTTATCTGACGATCCGGTTGCGGTTCATTCAGGTCCGATACCTCATGCACAGTGTGCGGTGTATAAGCGGACGCTACGACGATCCCGCTGAAACAGGCGATATCTCGCATTTCCAGGCCCTGGCCGCAGCGCTCTCGGCCACTATCGGCACGGGGAACATCGTGGGCGTTGCGACAGCCATCGCGTTGGGCGGGCCCGGCGCCGTGTTCTGGATGTGGGTCACCGCGCTGGTCGGCATGGCGACGAAGTACACGAGTTGCTCGCTGGCATTGCGGTATCGGGTGATTCATGAAGACGGTAGCGCGTCCGGCGGCCCTATGTACTATCTTTCGCAGGGGCTCGGGTTGCGCTGGCTTGCGGTGTTGTTTGCCCTTCTTGCAGGGATTGCGTCGTTCGGCATCGGCTGCGCCGTCCAATCCAATTCCGTTGCCGACGCGTTGGTTGGACTTCTGCCCGGCGGTTTGCAGGGGCCGCGACTGGGCGCGTCTCTCCCCGTAATCGGGGGCACACTGGCGCTGAAGCCCTTGATCGGGCTCCTTCTTGCTTTTCTGGCCGGGATTGTCATCATTGGCGGCATTCGGCGCATTGCGCGCGTGGCGGCAAAACTCGTGCCGTTCATGTGCGTAATCTACATGGCAGGCGCATTGATCGTCCTCGTGCGGTTTGCGCCCGAGATCCCGAGCGCGTTTGCCCAAATCTTTCGTTACGCCTTCACGCCGTTGGCCATCGGGGGCGGGTTCGTGGGCGTCGTGCTGCAGCAAACCGTGCGAATGGGCGTGGCGCGGGGTGTGTTCAGCAACGAGTCCGGACTGGGCTCGGCGCCCATGGCCCATGCGGCGGCAAAAACCAAAGAAATGGCCCGGGAAGGGTTTGTTGCCATGCTCGGGCCGTTTATCGATACCATCATCGTCTGCACGATGACCGCCCTAACCATCATCGTAACCGGGGTGTGGCAAGTCCGCGGCGAGAACGGCGACCTGCTGTACGGCCCGGGCGGCAAAGGCGTGCCGATTACGCACAACGGCGAGACAATAGTGGGCAACGTCGCGGCTGACGGTCTGCCGTTTCTCGACGCTTCTGAGAAGCCATACTTGGTTCCGATAGGCGCCACCTTGACGCAACAGGCTTTCGAGCACGGGATCGGTGCAACCGGCCGATGGATCGTGGCGCTTGGGATTGTGCTTTTCGCGTATTCGACGATGATCTCGTGGTCGTACTACGGCGATCGATGTTGGGAATACCTCCTGGGCGCGCGCAGTGAAACCGTACCGTTTCGTTTTCTGCCTGTTTATCGTCATCGGAACGGTGAGCGGCCTCGATCTCGTGTGGAACGTCTCGGACAGTTTAAACGCCCTGATGGCCATCCCGAACCTGATCGCCTTGCTCGGGCTCTCCGGCGTCGTCGCCCGAGAGACGCACGACTACATTGCCCGAATGAAAGCAAGCGGGGACTTGTAGGGCCTTAAGGCAGCGGAAAGGATTTGCATTCCGGGAGCGGAAACTAAGACAAGTGCGCACTCGATATCGAAGAAGCGAGCGAGACAACGCCGCGCGGCTTGCCCTCGCACGTGAAGAAAAAGCGGCGGTTCGTCGGCGTCTGCTGGGGTGGTATCGTCGCGAGGCGCGCGCGTTGCCGTGGCGGCGCGCATCCGACCCCTACGTCGTGTGGCTGTCGGAAGTGCTGCTGCAACAAACCCGCGTCGAGCAAGGCCTTCCCTATTTCGAGCGTTTCTTGGCAGCTTTCCCGGACGTGCGCGCCCTGGCTGCAGCGCCCGAGGACGAAGTACTGAAGCGGTGGGAAGGCCTCGGCTACTACGCGCGCGCCCGAAACCTGCAGAAAGCAGCGCGCATCATTGTCCTCGAGCACGGCGGACAATTCCCCGAGCGCGCCGAAGACTGGCGGCGCCTGCCAGGCATCGGACGCTACACCGCGGGCGCCATCGCCAGCATTGCGTTCGGGGAACCCGTGCCGGCCGTTGACGGCAATGTGAAACGAGTACTGGCGCGCGTTTTCAACATCGCACAGTGCATCGACGACGCAAAGACATTAGACCGGCTTTGGTCGTTGGCCGAAACGCTGGTTCAGGGGACTCGGCCGGGCGATTTCAACCAGGCGCTTATGGAACTCGGGGCACGGATTTGCACACCAAGGAGCCCGCGTTGTGAAGCGTGTCCTGTGCAACCGCACTGCGCGTCGTACGCCGAAGGCCTTCAGGGCAAACGCCCCGTGCGCAAACCGAAGAAGGCCGTCCCGCACCATGAAGTGGTCGTTGCCGCGATCCGCAGGAACGGCAGATATCTTATCGCCAAGCGGCCGGGAAACGGGTTGCTTCCGGGGCTGTGGGAGTTTCCAGCAGGGAAGTGCTTGCCGGGGGAACCGCATCAAATCGCCCTCGAGCGATTGGCGCAAGAGGCGCTCGCGGTCGAGATCGAGGTGGGCGGCATGATCACGACTACCAATCACGCCTACTCGCACTTCCGCACGACCTTGACGGCCTATAGGTGCCGATATGTGGCCGGGAAGCCGGAGCCGGCGGAGCACACACAACTAAGATGGGTGCGGCGCGGCGATTTTCCCCGCTATCCGTTCCACAAAGCCAACCACAAGTTTATGCATCTGCTTTGACTCGGGAAAAGGCGTTCGACAACCCGCCTTCACCGCGCTTCCGGGCCTTCGCCCTCGAGCCATTTGGCGGGGTCACGCTCCTTCACCGCCCTTGGCCCACCCTCGAACGCGACTTTGACCACGGATACATGGAGATCGGGCGGCGATTTGGGCAACCCCGTCAGCACGAGGCGCCCGTTGTGTTCCTGGCGAAATTTGACTTTCTTGCCCGTGGCCAGCAGCGTGGCTGATTTGACTTTGGACGCGACGTTGGCGGCCACGGCCTCTCTGCCCGGCCAGCGGAATATGTGCCAGTACCCCGTCGTACCCTTGACGGTCCATTCGCCGATCATGCCGCCGCTGAGGGCTGCGTTGTACTCCGAACCGTAGATGGCCTCGCCGTTCGTCTTCAGCCAATCGCCCATCGCCTTCAGCCGAATCCGTTCACTCTTGCGGATGGTGCCGTCGGGTTTCGGTCCCACATTGAGCAGATAGTTGCCGGCGCCCTTGGCCGCGAAAACGAGGTGCTGTAGCAATTGGGTCACCGACTTCATGTTGGGATTGTTTCGGATGTAGCCCCACCCGCACGAGTCGCCGATCGTCATGCAGGATTCCCAGCCCCGGCCCTGTTTTGACGCCGTGACGTGCTGTTCCGGCGTATCAAGATCCTCGTTCAGCCCCGAGCGGTTGTTAATGATAATATGGGGCTGGAGACTACGAACCATGGCGTTGACCGTTCTCGCGCCCCAGAACTTGGCCATATCGGCAGGGTCCATGCCAAACAGCCACCCGCCGTCATACCAGAGAACGTCTATCTTGCCGTAGTTGGTCATGAGTTCTTTGACCTGCGCGTGGTATTGCTCGACCATTGCCTTCGCGCTTTCGGGATACTTCTTCCGGTTGTGGTATCCGGGAAACCGCCAATCGAGCAACGAGTAGTAGAATCCTACCTTAAGCCCGGCCTTCCGGCACGCCGTGACGTACTCGGCGACGAAATCGCGTTTGGCGGCCGTCTTCACCGATGTGAAATCCGACGCCTGGCTGTCGAACAGACAAAACCCGTCGTGGTGGCGCGTCGTGAGCACCATATATTTCATACCCGCCTCGGCGGCGAGGCCAGCCCAGGCGTCCGCGTCGAATTTCTGCGGGTTAAACTTATCTGCAAGCCGGGCATATTCGTCCTTTGGAATGCGTTCGACGAACATCGCCCACTCGCCCCGGCGCAGCTGCGAATAGAGTCCCCAGTGAATAAACATCCCGAAGCGGGCCTCGTGGAACCACTTCATCCGTTCCGCATAAGAAAGCTTCTTTGTGGCCATTGCTTTTCTCCCTCCAACGAGGAACTGTCCCGCCCCCGATGCCAATCGCTTTTCAGTACGCCGCCCTTGCATGAGGGACGCTTGCCATAAACTTGCTTACCCCAAGCCGAGGGATTGTTTCACCCTCGGCGCCCCCCTGTCAACCTCCCAAGCGCATAGCGGCAAGGGGGGCCGCGCTTCGAGCCTAATACGTGATGCCGAAGGCGTGCTCGCGCGCGTGGATCAACCGCGTCAGAAAGGCGTTTGTAGGACACGGGACGTCGTGTTCGCTCCCGTATCGGCAAATAGCCCCGTTCAGCGCATCGATCTCGGTGCGGCGTCCGAGCCGGAGGTCTTCGCGCATACTGGCGTAGTGGGCGGCCGTCGGCGGGATGAGCTCCTCGTACAGCAACCGAATATACGTTTCGGCAGTCGGCGGCGCCAAAGGGATCTTCATGGCGTGGCCCACGTCGTACAGCTCTGTTATGACTTCCCGCATGACGGCGCGCGCGTGATCCGTTTCGAGCAGCGCCCCGTACGGTACGTCGAGCAGCGCCGAAAGCGGATTCAGCGCGCAATTGTAGGCCACCTTCGCCCACAGCACCGTCGCGATCCTATCCGTGTACACGGTGGGCACACCGGCATCGTTCATCAGGGCCGCGATCGCACGGACGCGGTCGGCCGGCGCGTCGGCGTCATACACGCCCAGAGCCGTCGGTTCCGCGATCACCGTCACCTCGGCGCATCCCGGCTCAGCAAGGCGGACGCCGTAGATGGCGCGCGCCCCGACCGTTCGCGGCCAGCCGACGGTTTCGGCAATGGTTTCTGCATTGCCCAAACCGTTCTGATACGAGCAAACCAACGTGTCCGCGGCCACGAGATGCTCGATAGCGGCAACGGCGTTGGCCGTGTCGTAGGATTTCGTCGTGATGACGATGACGTCGAACGCGCCTCTTTCGAGGCCGGCCGTATCCGTCCGCGCATCGATAGATTTTACGACGTGGTCGCCCCAAATTCCGGTGATGCGAAGGCCCTGCTCGCGGACAGCCGTCATGTGCGGCGCACGCCCCACAAACGTCACGGCATGCCTCGCCTTCGAGAGAAACCCGCCCAGGGCGCTCCCCAGCGCCCCGGCGCCCATGATCAGGAAACGCATCATCTCAGTATCTATATCGTTCCACACATGCATTCCGGGCTAGACAAGCCTCACTAGCCTCACTATGCTGCCTGTCGTAGGCGCGTGTATTGCCCAGCGCCGGACTCAATACGGGGTCATTTGCCGCGTCTTCTGCGCTGCCGCTGTCTGTAAAGTCGCTCCGTGAAGCCGCCCTCTTCCTCGAACGCCGTCGCTTGTGCCGCAAGCTGTCGGTCGAGGAGATAGCAGCACAGGTTCAATAGCGACAGCGCCGCGTTGGCAATCAAGGCGGCGCTCGGCACGGACTGGCACGGACTATCACTGACCAACACGGGCGGCGTGTTATCTGAGCTCTTCTGGCTGTCCTTATTCGTCCGTGTCTGTCCGTGTGCGTCTGTGTTCGTCCGTGTTCTTTGTCCGCCGCGCCGCTCTTCCTCGGCCCACACCCGGACCCCTTCGAGCGTCGAGCAGCGCCGGGCCTTGAACCGCATCAACGCCGGATGGTCCGGTTCCCAACGCTCGAACCCCCGCTGCCGCAAGAGATCCTCATAGTCCAGTCGCAATTCCTCTAAGCTCGCTCGCGCCACATTCGTGAGCTTCAACTCCGTCTTTTTGGACGTGCCTGACGCCTGACTCCCTTCGGCGATATTCTGCACGCCCGAGCGCGCAGCCTGCTCCATCTGGTCGCGCGTCCGGCTGTGCCGTTCGATGTACCGCTCGCAAAACCGCACCGTCACATCATAGATCAACTGGGCGAGTTGGAACCTTTTCAGCTTCCGGTATCCTCCGTGCTTGGGAATCAACGCCTCTTGTTCCGCCACAGCCCAAGTCCTCCCATCCATACCGCAGCAAGCCAAATCTCGCGCCGCCCATTCTCCCGCCAGCCCATCCGTTTTGACGCCCGTCCGTCCTGGCCCGTGCTTGTCTGTGTTCGTCCAGGTTCTCTACCCGCCGCGACGCCGCTTTTCCTCAGCACACTCTAACTCACTTTGGCAGCGGCAGGAAAGCGTCCAGAAAGCGGTCTTGGATAAACAGGCACCGTTTGCTGACTTCGATGACGATGTCCATAACGTGGTCCCAGCCTTCCTGCCGGTCATAGACGTAGGGCACGCCCAGCGCGTCGAGCTTCTCGGCGAGCGCGTCCGATTGTTCGACCGGCACGATGCCGTCGATCGTACCGTGAAAGATAAGCGTCGGGGGGTCATCGCTCGTGACGTGGGTGATGGGCGATGCCTGGGCGTACATCTCCGGCGCTTCTTCGAATGTCTTGTTGTCGAGGAACCGCCGGACAATGTCCATTTCCTTGAGTTTCGTGAGGTCCGTTGGCCCGTAGTACGTCACTACCGCCTGGGGTCGGCTGCTGACGCCCGGATGGCCGCCGGCGCCCTCGAGTTCGGCAACGTCAGACGCGTACCCGCACATCATGGCCAAATGCCCGCCGGCCGACATGCCGATGACGCCGATCTTGTCCGGGTCCACGCCGTACTTAACCGCGTTGCCCCGCATCCATCGAACGGCACACTTGGCGTCCTCGACGGCAGCGGGATACGCCGCTTCGCTGGACACACGGTATTCGATGGTGGCGCAAACATACCCGCGGGCCGCGTATCGCGCGACCCAATACGTGCAGAACTCCTTTCCCTTGAGTTCCCAGCCCCCGCCATGTATAAAGACCAGCCCAGGAACCGGCTTAGTAATTTCCTTAGGACGAAAGAGGTTCAGCAGCAGCGCATGATCGCCGACGCGTCCGTATTCGATGTCGTTCTCAACAAGCGTGGCCTCGGAGATCGAGACATGCTGCGGGCCGAGGAACTCGAGTTTGCCCGCCTGGATATCTCTCTGTAGGTCTTTTGAAGTCTGGTAGCCCGCGGGCAATGGCGGCGCCTCCAGCAAGGCCTCCCGGGCTACGGCCAACCGCGCGTGCGCACACCCGGCCGTGCCAGCCAACAGCGGAGCCAACGCTGCACAGACAATGAAGCCACGGAAGATTATGCCTATCATCATTCTGTACCTTCTTGCGTCTCTTCCGAAGCAACAAGAGGAAGATACTTCTCGAGGAACTTGTCTTCGAAGTACAGGCACCGTTCATGAACGTCCGCTGCGAGGTCCATGACGTGCGGCCAACCTTCCATGCGGTCATAGAAATACGGGACGCCCGCGGCGTCGAGTCTCTTGGCGAGGCTATCCGCTTGGCTGATGGGCACAACGTCGTCTATGGTGCCGTGAAAGATGAGCGTGGGCGGATCGTCGGCGGTTACGTAAGATAGTGGAGACCCTTGAACGTACAGGTCCGTCGCCTCCTGATACGTCTTCCCGCCCATGAGATTGCGCAGCGCCCCAATGTCGCGTACGTCCTCGGCAGTGAAATCCGTCGGCCCATAGAAGTTGATCACGGCTTGCACGCCGCTGCGGACGCCCGCGTGGCCCCCGTCGCCCTCGAGTTCGGGCACGTCCGATGAATAGCCGACCATCATGGCCAGATGGGCGCCCGCCGAATAGCCGGCTACACCGATCCGGTTCGGATCGACGTTGTATTCGGCGGCGTTCGCGCGCAGCCAGCGCACGGCGCACTTGACGTCTTCGATCTGCGCGGGCCATGTGGCTGCGCTGATAAGCCGATATTGTACGGCGGCGCAGACGTACCCCTTGGCCACGAAATGCTTACAATAAATGAAGTAGTCCTCTTTCCTGCCGCCGGCCCAGGCCCCCCCGTGGATGAAGACGAGGCCGGGAACGGGCTTCTCACGGTTTGCCGGAAGGTATAGGTCGAGTTTGAGCGGTTGACCGCCACCTTCACCGTAGACAATGTCCTTCCGGAGTTCTGTCCCCTCGGGCATCTCGGCCGGGGCCAAGTTTACAGTCTTCAGCTCGCCAGCGGCTATTCCGGCCATGACTTTCGCGCTCGACTCATAGCCTTTCGGCAAGGGTGG
Organism: Candidatus Hydrogenedentota bacterium; assembly: GCA_013349485.1. Taxonomy (GTDB): domain Bacteria; phylum Hydrogenedentota; class Hydrogenedentia; order Hydrogenedentales; family SLHB01; genus DUZN01. Next base: position 8,659 of record DUZM01000043.1, read on the forward strand.
CGCGGCCGCCCTCCCGAGGTCGATTTCTGCGGCCGTCCCCGCCGCCGTCACAAGCGCGCATACCGCGCCCAGAAATAAAGTGATTCTTACTTGCCCCCTTTTCGTGCACATCATTTTCATACCTCCTCGATATATTTAGCTTGCCGCAGGTTGTGCTCGACGTTTCCCCTGGAAGGTCCCGCCCTCACCCCCGATAGACGCCGGCTCAAATCCTACCCGCCCGGATTCAGCCAGGTCAAGCGCTCGAACTGCGCTTGACGAGGGGGCAGAGGAAGCTCGCTGTTGTCTGGAGTTGTAATGTTGGAGTCCTTTGGCCGAGAATGACCCAGAGACATGCTCGGCGGCGAACGACGCTGATCGAGCCGCAGTTCCTGTGCCCTGACGATGGGGGACAACCAGACTACGGAGAGAGGGGAGGAACAGACTTCATGAAGGTACAGAACGTTTTGCTCACAGGAGCGGGCGGCAAGATCGGCCGCGCCGTCTTGCCGGAACTTGTCAAAGCCGGATACTCGGTGCGGGCCCTGGAACACACCGACGGCCTGCAAGTCGAGCGCCTCAACAATGTGGACGTAGTTGTCGGCGATCTGCGGGACGCGTCATTGGCCGCACGTCTCATCGAGGACATGGACGTCGTTATTCACCTGGCAAACGTCAAGGAAAACAAAGCCCTTTTCCTCGATGCCAACATAAAAGGCACGTTCTACCTAATTGACGCCTGCAAGGAATCCGGCCATATCAAGCAGTACATCCAGGCGGGGTCTGACGCCCGGGCGGGCATCTATTACTTTCCGCAACCCGTTCCCATCGACGAGAATCATCCGCATTCCGCCTATCCAACGTACTACGCATTGTCCAAGGTATTGGAAGAGGTAATGTGCGAGCAATTCAGGATAATGTATCAAGTCCCGATTACGGTGCTCCGTTTTTCCTGGGTGCACGCCGAAGACGATATTCTGACGCACCTCACGCTCAAAGGGCCCGATTTCGGTGTGCCGATATGGAGAAACTGGGCCGTTTCCCCCGAGCAGAAGGCCTACTTCGAAAACGGCCAGGACGCAGTAGCCTGCCTGATACACCCGGACGGCAGCGCGGGCAAACGGCAGATAGTCGGCATCAAGGACGTCGTCCAATCCGTTATGCTTTCAGTCGGCAATCGGACGGCCATTGGTGAGGCGTTCAACGTGTCGGGCCCGTCGCCATTCAGCTATGATGTGCTGGCCGACTATGTCGCGGGAAAGCTCGGGCTTCCGGTGGTGAAATTCGAGGTAGCAGAGGCCCACGATTTCTGCATCGACATGACGAAATCGCGTTCGGTGCTCGGGCTGGATCCCGAGTATGACGTCTTCCGCATCGTCGACGAAGCCCTCGAGTTCCGAAGGGCCGGCAGGAAGCGTTCCCCCTGCTTGTACCCAGGCTAGAGGCTAGTACTTTACTTCTGAGGCGCCTCTGCGCAATTGCCCGTCCATTTCCGCATCAAACAGCGCTCAAAAGCAGAAAACCGTTGGCGACCACGTCCGGGCGCCGCGGCTGACCTTGGGGCGTTGCGGCGGAAATAGCTCGAGGCCGCCGATGAAAAACACCGCCGTGTGGTATAATGGGCATGGTCGGGCGTATTCGCCTGCGCCCGACCGGTCGAGCCGCTGTGCTTTTTTCCTTCGCCTTCGCGCAGCGGCTCTTTGCTTCCGTCGCTTTTTCCGTGTCCGTGACAGGGCGCCCGCCGCAACGGAGGCGCAGAATTAGCGTTTTGAATGCCCATTGTGCTAGGATTCAGCCGGAAGCACTGAGGACGACCCAAAATGATGAAGTCACTCCGACGCCTCGTGCGCGAGGCCTTGACTGAGGATATCGGGCAAGAGGACATTACCACAAACCGCACGGTTCCGGACAATGCCCGATGCGAAGTGCGGCTTGTGGCGAAAGAGAACGGCGTATTGAGCGGAATCGAGGTGTTCCGCATGGTGTTCGAGTGCCAGCGCGCCAGTATCGCCGGTTGGGGCGCAATCCCGGACGGGCAACGCTTCTCAAGAGGCGATGAAATCGCCACATTTAAGGGCAACACGCGCGCCGTGTTGACCGGCGAGCGCACGGCGATGAACTTCATCCAGCACCTTGCCGGCGTGGCAACATTGACGGCCAAATACGTCGAAGCGGTCAAGGGCTTGCCTGTCAAAATCTGTGATACGCGCAAGACGACCCCCTTGATACGCCGGCTCGAGAAACAGGCCGTCGCGGACGGCGGCGGCGTGAATCACCGCCACAACCTCTTCAACGGGGTGGTCATCAAGGAGAACCATATCGTCGCCGCTGGCGGCATCGCCAACGCCGTCAAACGAGCTTGGGAAGGCACCCACCACCTCATGAAAATCGAGGTCGAGGTGACGTCGCTCGACGAGTTCGACCAGGCGCTCGAGGCGGGCGCCGACGCCATCATGCTGGACAATATGAGTCTCGACGAGATGCGCGACGCCGTAAACCGCGCCAACGGGAAAAAAGTCGTAATCGAGGCCAGTGGAAACATGAACCTGGGCCACATCCGCAAAGTGGCCGAGACGGGCGTGAACGTCATCAGCGTAGGCGCACTTACCCACTCCGCGCCCGTTGTCGATCTCTCACTGCTCATCAAGAACGTCTGATCGCTGCTCAGAAAAGGCAATCTGCGCGCAATATGGATGCATACCCCGGCAAGCCGCACGGCGCCACCAAGCCCGAAACGGACATTGCAAGGCTCCGTAGCACGTGCCGCCCGATAGAAGTGGCTACGCAGAATGACTGACCCGTCGCCACACGCCACCCTCGTGGCCGCGCCGCCGCACACCACCCTTGTCGGCTCGCGAATCCTTGCCTACGCAACCGTCGAGTCCACAAACGATCGGGCGCTTCAGACCGGCGGCGACGGCACGGTCGTTGTCGCCGATTGCCAAATCGCAGGCCGGGGGCGCCAAGGCAGACGTTGGCATAGTGCGCCGGGATTGGGGCTCTATTTGAGCGTCGCGCTCGATGGGCCGGGAGAAGGACTGATGTTCGCTGCGGCCCTGGCTGTTCGCGACGCACTCCGTCCTTATTGCAGAACGGACGTCAAGTGGCCCAACGACGTGCTCGCCGCGGGTCGCAAGGTATGCGGGATTCTTATCGAACACAAAGAGAACCTGGCCGCCGTCGGCATCGGCATCAATGTCCATCACCGGCACGAAGATTTTCCCGAGGAGATCCGAGACACGGCAACGTCGCTGGCCATGGCCGCCAAGCGCCCCTTGGATCGGGCCGAGATCCTCCGCGCCGTTTTGACGGAATTGGACAAAAGGGTTATCCTGTTGCGGGCCGGCGGGCTCGAGGCCATTTGGCGTGAATGGGCGGATGCCTGCGCGCTGAAGGGAAGAAAGATCCGTTGCGGGGACGCCGAAGGCGTCGTGACCGACATCGAGCCCAGCGGGGCCCTGTGCCTTGACACGGCCAATGGGCCGACCCGCCTGGTTTCGGGTGAGATTACCGTGCTCAATGGAGCATAGCCGATGCTGCTTGTAATGGATGTAGGCAATTCGGACACCGTGGCCGGCCTTTACGACGGCGAAGTATTGCGCGGCCACTGGCGAATCAGCACCGGCCTGTACGGCACGAGCGACGAATGGCGCGTTGCCTTGGCCGTCCTGTTTCGCCAGGACGGACTCGACCCGGCCGCCGTATCCGGTTGTTGCATATCGAGTGTGGTTCCCCAAGCCAACAGGCACCTCGAGCGGGCGTGCCGAAAAGCCTTCGCCGTCGAGCCGTTAATGATTGGGCCCGGCGTAAAAACCGGCCTCGTCATCCAGGTCGAGAATCCCAAAGAAGTCGGCGCCGACCGCATCGTAAACTCGGTGGCCGCGTTCGAAGAATACGGCGGCCCGCTGATTGTGGTCGATTTCGGCACGGCCACCAACTTCGACGTGATCTCGGAGAGCGGCGAGTACCGCGGCGGCGTCATTGTACCGGGCGTGCAGATGTCCGCGGATGCCCTGTTCGAACGATGCGCCAAACTGCCGCACGTCGAGATCGCCAAGCCGCCGACCGTTATCGGCAAGAATACTGTCACCCATATCCAGGCGGCGCTCACGTACGGGTATGCGGACCTGGTGGATGGCCTCATCGGCCGGATGGCCGAGGAAATGCAGGCTTCGCCTCGAGTCGTCGCAACGGGCGGACTGGCCGACGTCATTGCCGAGGTCGCGCGCAAGATCGACGTCGTCGACCCGTTCCTCACGCTCAAAGGACTCCGCCGCGTGTTTCAGAAGAACGAGCGGGCTTCGTGAAGCCGCCAAGACACAGACAACGCGCAGAGCATACGCGCGGCCGTGTGACCGACGGTTGCGCGTGCCGCGATGGTTTCGAGCAAGATTTCCGACAGGGAATAGCACTGTGGTGAGAAAATACCGCATAGCGCTAGCCACCGCCGCCGGGGCGATCGGACTCACGTTCGCACTTATGCCGGGCCTTAACGGCTACCGGACGGGGCTCGCGGCGGAAGCGCCCGCATCCGATGCGCCCGCATCCGATGCGGCGGCATCCGACACGGCGCAAGCGAATACCGACAACGGATATGACGGCGCCGTGAAGCTGACCGGCGACATGGAAATCCAGTTTTTCAGCGAGGAATTAACGGGCGGGGAGGCAAAGAGACCCACGTTCGAAGTCACGGCGAAGGGAAAGCTGCTCGAGGGCGATGTCCTGCTCTTCGAGAACGCCCTGGCCGTGTTCTACGGCCCCGACGGGAAAGAAACACATACTTCTGCACCCCGGTGCCGGGTCGACCGAAATGAGAAACTGGCCTATCTCGAGGGCGGCGTGCGTCTTGAGACGGGCACAATGACCGTCGAATTGGAGGACCTCCTGTGGGACAACGAGAAGGGCGAAGCGACTACCGACAAACCCGTGACACTGACGAAAGACGGCGGCGAAACGCATCTCGAGGCGGTCGGGATGACGCTCATTCCCAAAGAGGAGAAGCTGGTCTTCAGAGGCCTCTCATTCCTGCATCGTCCGCCCAAAGGGAACGAGCCATGACCCAAGCGCAGAGAGTATTGCCCGTTTTCTCAACCATCCTTTTCTTGAGTTTCGCGGCGACTTCTGGCGCGGCGGCGCAAGGCGCGGAAGACAGTTTCGATTTCGACACGATCTCGGGAGCCGCAGATGAAGCCGTCGTATATTTCGATGGCACGTTCGAATATCTGTTGGGCAATGCAAAACTTGAGTTGACCTATGACGACCCGAGCAAGCCGCCGATTCTGCTCCGCGCGCACCGGTTTGACTTCCTGTACGACACAAAAGGAAAGCAAGGCCTTCTCGAGGTCGTTATGAGCAAGCGTCCCGAGGGCGATCGCGGATCTGCGGCAGGCGCCCCAAACGACAACCAGATCCGGGTCGAGCACCCCGTAGCTGTCGTCACGGCGGATAAGGCAACCTACAACTTCGCGGAGGGCTTCATCCTTTTCGAGGGCAATTGTCTGGTCGACAGGTCCGGTATGACGGCCACTGGAAACACCGTGACGATGGACCTAAACACAAGCCGCATCGTCTTCCAGGCGTTCAGGGTAAAGGACCTTCGTATTGAAGAGCTTAGGCGGCCGGGCGAGCCGCCCCGGGTAGAGGACCCATCGCTCCTCACCGTGAAAGACGTGTTCGACTGGCCCGCGTTGCTCAGGCAGGTCAAGGCCCAGGCCAAAGCCGACAAGCCGTCGCCCGGCAAGCGCGTTCTCGAGCTGCTGGATCCCGACACGAGAAGCCGTTTGCTCGGCCTTGATCCTGACGCTCAACTGATCGATAAGGACAAGACGGGAATTATCAAACGAATCAATACGGTGCTTGCGGCGCCAGACTTATACACAAAAGCTGCATGGAACGGCATCGATATCGGTAACGAGGCGCGGGATCTTATCGGCCTCGGCACAGACAAACTGGAACCCGAGGAAGTCACGCGGCTCAATCGATTGCTGATCGAAGCGGCCTATCCCAAAGCGATTGGGAGACGTGAGCCGGTTTCGCCGTAGACTTCTGAACATCCACTAGCGGTTTTCTTTGGAAGGGATCCGAGGAAACCTTTCTTTTTCCCAAAAGAAAGGTTTTCCCGACAATACAGAAGGCACCATCCGTGACTGATATCAGCGAACCGATATTGCGCACCGAGGACCTTGTCAAACAGTTCAACCGGCGCACCGTGGTGCGCGAGGTATCGATTGCGTTACGCCCGGGCGAAGTCGTCGGGCTCCTCGGGCCGAACGGTGCCGGGAAAACCACCACGTTCCGCATGACGGTCGGCCTGCTCCGGCCCAACAAAGGCAAAATATGGTTCAATGGGTCCGACGTCACCAAGCTGCCCATGTACCGCCGCGCCCGTGAGGGCATGGCCTACCTGCCCCAGGAACCCTCCGTATTCCGCCAATTGACGGTGCGCGACAACATCCTGGCCGTACTCGAATACCAGGACCTCGACGCCAAGGAACGCAACGCGCGCGCGGATGCCCTGATAGAAGACCTCGGCATAAGTCACGTCGCGGACAGCCCCGCATATACCCTCTCGGGCGGCGAACGCCGCCGCACCGAGATCGCCCGAGCCCTGGCAATCCAACCCAAGGTGTTTCTACTCGACGAACCCTTCGCGGGCATCGACCCGATCGCCGTCGCCGACCTCCAGGAATCCGTCGTCGCGCTCAAGAGCAAAGGCATCGGCGTGCTCGTCACCGACCACAACGTCCGCGACACCCTCGCCATCACCGATCACGCCTACATCATCAGCGAAGGCAAGATCATCGTCGCGGGCACTCCGCAGGAAATCGCCGACAACCCATTGGCCCGGAAAGTCTACCTCGGCGACAAATTCCAGATGGATTTCTCTTAACGCGCGAAGAAAACCAATGTGTGCTTTCGATAGGGTCCGCCGACGGGCAAACGTCCGGGGGCGCACGTCGGCTCAATGGTTCTTGACGCAATAGGGACCGCAAGAAAAGGAAGTTAAGCGGTTTGGATTCCTGGGAGTTCGATCGGATACCCCTTCCTGAGATCGGCATGGAAGAACGCGCATCGGAGGATGAAATGATGGGCGTGGTGGAGGAATGCACCACGTGTGTCGATAAGCTGGAGAAGTCCAGCCCGGAAAACCTCTTACAGTGAACCCACGCCAACTATGGCGAGCCTGCGGCCCTCGTCACGAG
>DUZM01000044.1 GCA_013349485.1 Candidatus Hydrogenedentota bacterium
ATGACAACCGGAAGCACAACGGCCACTGTGATCACGCGTATGATGAGCCCGCTGCCCTTCATCTTCGTCAGCGCCCGCCGAAACGCCGTTGTCTGGCCTGGAACTCCGCGATGGCGTTATACAGATGCTCTTTACGGAAATCGGGCCAGAGCGTGTCTGTCGAGACTATCTCCGCATAGGAAAGCTGCCATAGCATAAAATTGCTGAGCCGCAGTTCGCCGCTCGTGCGGATCAGCAAGTCGGGGTCAGGGAGGTCCGGCAAGTAGAGGTAGCGGGCAAACAGCGCCTCGTTCACGTCATCTACTTCGACTTTCCCGGCCTTAACCGCAGCGGCAATCGCTTTGGCCGCGTCGGCAATCTCGGCGCGGGCGCCATAGTTGACGGCCAGATTCAGAATCATGGCCGAGTTGTCCCCGGTGCGTGCCACCGTCCGCTTGAGATCTTGCGCTACGTTCTTGGCCAAACCCGCCATTCGACCCATAATAGTGACCCGAATGCCCTCCCGGGCGATGTTCTCGAGTTCGAGGTCGACATACTTGCGCAGCAGCCTGAACAACGCGTCCACTTCCTCCTTGGAACGACGCCAGTTCTCGGTGGAAAACGCGTAAAGCGTCAGCACCTCGACTTTCTCCAGCTCGCGGCATGCTTCGACGACGGCCCGGACGCTCTTTGCGCCGGCTTCGTGGCCTTCGGCAAGACTAACGCCTTGCCGTTCGGCCCAGCGCCCGTTGCCATCCATAATGATGGCGATGTGCCGCGGGACGTGGCCCATATCAATCGGCGGATACGCCATCACCTTCACCCTGTGTCACGCGCACCAAAACCTGCCCCTACGCTTCCCCGTTTCATGGAGTTTACATGCGCGCACTGGGGCGGATCAAAACGCGCGCTATCGATCCGTGGTCTCAAGCGCCGGGGGCGTTTAACGTACAAGGCCGCGGGGTCCCCTTTCTCTGCAGGGTCTCTCCGCGGCCTTACTCACGTACAGACCGTTGGCGCCGCCCCCAAGGGCCCGGCCGGACCCCTAGACTTCCATGATCTCTTCTTCCTTGGCATTGAGGGCCGCGTCGATCTTCGCGGTGAATTCATCGGTGACTTTTTGAATCTCATTGGTCAGCTTGTGTGCGTCGTCTTCCGGTATTTCCCCGCTCTTCTGCGCCTTTTTCTCTTCGTCAATGAGGTGACGGCGTATGTTCCGCACGGCGACCCGCGCCTCTTCGGCAAGCCTGGCGACCATCTTTACGAGTTCTTTGCGGCGCTCTTCCGTAAGCTGGGGAATAGGGATCCGAATTACCTTCCCGTCATTGGACGGTGTAAGATCGATCGGCGACGCCAAAATCGCCTTTTCAATTGCAGCGATCTGCGTCTTGTCCCACGGCGTCACCATCAACAGTCGGGGCTCGGGCGCAGTAACGTTTCCCAGTTGGTTCAATTTCATCTTACCGCCGTAGGCTTCTACCTCGACGGCGTCAAGGAGGCCTACCGATGCGCGGCCCGTACGAATACTGCTTAGTTCCTGTTTGAACGAATCCAGGCTCTTCTGCATCTTGCTCTTGGCTTCATCGACCAGTGGATGCGGCATAGCTCAGTCTCCTTTTACGATGGTCCCGATTCGTTCGCCCTGGATCGCTTTTATGATACTGCCGGATCGCGTCATGTTGAACACAAGGATCGGCAAGTTGTTCTCCCGACAAAGCGAGATGGCCGTAGCGTCCATCACTCGCAGATTCTTTGCAAGCACTTCGGTGTAGGACAACTCGTCATAGCGTGCGGCCTCCTTGTTCACCGCTGGGTCGCTGTCATAAACACCATCCACTTTGGTCGCCTTGAAGAGCACGTCCGCGCCGATCTCGTTGGCTCGCAATGCCGCGGCAGTATCCGTCGTGAAATACGGGTTGCCCGTTCCGGCCGCGAAGATGACGATGCGCCGCTTTTCGAGATGGCGCATGGCCCGCCGTCGGATGTAGGGCTCGGCCACGGGAGGCATTTCAATGGCCGTCAGCACCCGCGTAGCCACGCCCTTCTTTTCGAGCACCGATTGAATGGCGAGCGCGTTAATCACCGTCGCCAGCATGCCCATATAATCGCCCGTGGCTCGCTCGACGCCCGTTTCCGCGCCCGATACCCCGCGAAAAATGTTGCCCCCGCCCACCACCAGGCCAATGTCGACACCCAAGGCGTGCGCTTCCGCAACTTCGCCGCACAGCTGGTCAAGCCGGCCGAAATCGATGCCCCCCAACCCTGGCGGTTCGAGGGCCTCCCCGCTAAGCTTCAAAACGATCCGGGCATACCTAGGCGACGCCATGAGACCTAGCCCTGACTTTTATGCCGGCTCAACTCGGCCGCGACATCCGCAGCAATATCCGAAACGGGTTTTTCGATGCCCTCGCCTCGCTCAAAACGCGCAAACCGCCGAATGACGATGTTCTCGCCTACCTTGCCGCTGAGTTCCTTGCGCAGTTCCTCAATCGTCTTATCCCCGTCTTTCACGAAGGCCTGTTCGAGCAAGCATACACTCGAATACCATTTGCCGAGCTTCCCTTCGACGATTTTGTCGACGACCTTCTCCGGTTTGCCGCTCTCGAGGGCTTGTTTGCGGTAAATATCCTTCTCGACGGCAATGGCGCTCTCCGGCACGTCGGCGCGCTCGATCCATTTTGGCGACGCCGAGCAGATCTGTAGACAGATGTCCCTGCAAAACGTCTGGAATTCATCGCATCGCGCAACAAAATCCGTCTCACAGTTGATCTCGGCAAGCACGCCTATCTTGCCCTTCATGTGAATGTATGAGACCACCGCGCCTTCGCTGGCCGCGCGATCCGCCCGCTTCGCGGCCGATGCGATGCCCTTCTCGCGGAGCCACTGCCCCGCCTTGTCAAAGTCGCCGCCCGTCTCCTGAAGCGCCTTCTTGCAGTCCATCATGCCTGCGCCCGTTGCTTCGCGCAGCGCTTTCACTTCGTTCGCCGTAATCCCCATAATTTCGCACACTCCTTCACCATCCACAAATAATGAGAGTTCGGATTATTCCGTTGCCTGCGCCGGGACCTCGGACGCGGAACCCTCGCGCTCGGCCGCCTCGGACTCGGCGTACGCGTCGGGCTCGACGTCGTCCGCCGACGGGACCTTGGCCTCGGCCTCATCGGCGGGCTGGGTCTCGACCTTCACCGCCGCTTTCTCAGCGTGCTCCTTACCTGCCAGGGCGCGGCCCTCGATGACGGCGTCGGCAATTACCCGACAGAAGAGATCCACCGCGCGTATGGCGTCGTCGTTCCCTGGGATGGGCAGCGGAACCATGTCCGGGTCGCAGTTCGTGTCGATGATGGCGACGCAGGGGATGCCCAACCGCTCCGCCTCGCGCACGGCGATGGCTTCTTTCTTGGCGTCTATGACGAACATAGCGCCGGGGAGTTCGTTCATGTCCTTGATGCCGCACAGGTTCCTGTCAAGTTTGACGCGTTCCTTACGGAGTTTCGTGGCCTCCTTCTTCGGCAACCGCTCGATCTGTCCACTCGACTCCATTTCCTCGTAACTGAGCAACGTTCGAACGCTCCTGCGAATGGTGGACCAGTTCGTAAGCGTGCCGCCAAGCCAACGACTGTTGACCCAGAACATGCCGCACCGTTGCGCTTCCCGGGCGATGGGCTCCTGCGCTTGGCGCTTTGTCCCCACAAAAAGCACACTCTTGCCCGCGGCCGCAATGTCACGGACAAGGTCGTAAGCCTTTTGCAGTTGTCTGAGCGTGTGTTGTAAATCGATGATGTAGATGCCGTTGCGCTGTCCGAAAACATACCGAGCCATTTTCGGGTGCCAACGGCGCGTTTGGTGGCCGAAATGGATTCCGGCCTCCAGAAGTTGTCTCAATGTGGCAACCGGCATAACACTTCTCCTCATTTGGGTTGGCCTCGGGATCCCACGGCACACCCGGCCATCCGGCCGAGCACCCAAACCGTGATGCACAATACGGACCCCTGTGAAATGGGAAACCAAAACACGATAGCACAAAGCGCCCAACCTGCGCAACTTCCCGGTTCCGAACGGGTTCCGGCCGGCATTGATATTGGAGCAACGCCGACCGAGACGAACCTGCAGCGCTGAGCGCGACGTGGGTGAAGTGTGGCGGAATATTGGGTGCGGACACGTTGAAACTGAGCAATGAATACGGGTGCGTATTGCGAGCGTAGCAAAGGGACTGATGCAAGCGGAGCGCCCCCTCGGGTGGAGCTACGTCTCAGGCGGTGGCGCTTCAGGCGGGGGAGCGTGGGCGCGTCTGATAATCCTTTTCTTACGATTCCAGATAGTGGCAGACGGCCGCTTCGACCTCGAGGTATGCGTGCCGTAAGACAGGTAAGGAGCCGGCCCTTGTCCCTCTCTCTAATGTGCAGGAAGGTAGTCTGTCAATGATCTTGAACCATTCTCAGAGCAGTTGATACCGTGACGTACACGAAGATTTCTGAGTGATACTGAATTCGGGGGCGACAAGTTTGACCCGGGTTGTTGTTCTCGTGGCTGAGTTGTGAACGTTATGCTACGGCGTTGGGGATTTCCCGAGGGGCAGGGAGGAGTCATTGCATGCACGACACGGGTGAAATCACAGGGGTCAAAACAACGCTTGAGCAAGTGGCCGCGATGCTTGAAGAGATGCGCCGCCACCTGACTACGTTAAGCGAAGACCAAGCATTATGGCTGCCTCCCGGCGGGGACGTGTGGCCGATACAACGTTCCGTTACTCACTGCGTAAATTGCGAGCATCGCGCGGTGACGGAACTCGGAAGAGCCATGAAGGGGCAAGCCACGCCGGAGACCATTCCCGCGGACACCGGGATTTTTGCATGGTTTGGCCCGACGCCCTATGCGCTTGCAAGGCTGGTTGGCGACCTGAAACGTCAGGTTGAGGCGCTATCCAACGCACTCGATTCATCCCACCTGGATGTCGAGGCCGTACGTTATCCCAACCATCCGCCCCGCAAACTTGTTGACTACGTCGAAGTAATGCGTCACCATACAGAAGCGCACTTGGCAGCGATAAAAAAGAAACTGGCCGCCGTGCCGCCTGCCAAGGAATGCGATGCCGGAGTCCGCGAAGCCTATCCGAATTTTGGCCGTGGCGCGGAGGCAAGAGGCACGTCGCAGACCTCGCGTTCAGATCACAGCCGCGGTTGATTCGTAACGTTGGGTAAGGACTCGACAAGGAGGAGACGCGCCATGAATGCTAGACAATGGGCTATGATCTTACATTTGTCACTGCTTGCCGGCTACGTCATACCGCTAGCGGGACTTGTTGCCCCAATCATCATATGGCAACTGAAAAAAGAAGAGTTTCCCGAAATCGACGCCCACGGCAAGGTCGTTGTCAACTGGATTATCAGCTCGATAATCTACGCCGTTGTCTTCGGCATATTGACGATCGTATTGATCGGCATCCCCTTGCTCCTCCTACTGGCTGTGCTCTCGGTCATGTGGCCAATCATTGGCGGCATCAAGGCCAACGATGGGCAACTCTGGAAATATCCTCTGTCGATTCCGTTCTTGAAATAGGGATCAGATTCTTAAAACGGGAATCAGCACGAGCCTTCAAGCGGGAAAAGAACGCTTCTCGCCCTGCCTGACTCCCGCACTGGTCAAGAACAGATCGAGCATTTCGGTTTCACGAAGGGGCCGGGTAGAAGTCCCTTACTCCGCGTGCCGTAAACGACGGTCTAGAGCAGTTCCGCGATCTGGACGGCGTTGAGGGCGGCGCCTTTCAGCAGATTATCGGACACGATCCACATGTCCAACGCGCTTGGATGGGATATGTCCTCGCGGATCCGGCCGACGAAGGTTTCGCCTTTTCCAGCGGAGTCGGTCGCCAACGGATAGACCTGATTCGGCAGATCATCTTGGACAACGACGCCGGGCGCTTTCGCCAGAATCGCGCGCGCTTGCTCGGCGGTCAGCTTCGTTTTGGTCTCGACATTCACGGATTCGCTGTGGCCGGTATGCACGGGCACACGCACCGTGGTCGCGGTCACTCGAATCGCGTCATCGCCAATGATCTTCTTCGTCTCGTTGACCATCTTCATTTCTTCGGTCGAGTAGCCGTTGTCGATAAAGGCGTCGCTCTGCGGGATCTGCGGAATGCAGTTGAACGCGATCGGGTGAGGGAACACCTCACACGCAGGTGCCTTGCCTTCGAGAACGGCCCGGGTCTGCGCCTCGAGTTCGTTTAACGCCTTTATGCCTGCCCCGGACACGGCCTGGTAGGTCGAAACGACGACGCGTTCGACTTTGGCCGCGTCGTGAAGGGGCTTCAATACCACGACCATTTGAATGGTCGAGCAGTTGGGGTTCGCGATAATCCCTTCATGCCACTCGACGTCTTTTGCGTTGACTTCCGGGACAACCAGCGGCACCTTGGGGTCCATGCGCCACGCGCTCGAGTTGTCCACGACGACACAACCGTTCTTCGCCGCACACGGGGCAAATTGCTTGCTCGTGCCGCCGCCCGCGCTGAAAATCGCTATCTCGACGCCTGCAAACGAGTTCTCGGCAAGCACCTCCACGGGGATCGTTTCCCCGCGGAACTCGAGTTTCCGGCCGCGCGAGCGCTCGGAAGCTAGCAGCTTTATCGAGGCTATGGGAAAATCCCGTTCCTCGAGCACACGCAACATGTGATTGCCAACCAGGCCGGTTGCGCCGACCACTGCGACATTTTTTGACGACATTTTCTACACTTTCTCCGTGTTTCCATCCGACCCCGCGCGCCACGCCGATCGAATTGGAGCGTATAGGTCTTATAAGACCTATTTGCTTATACGTGCTGCTTACCGAGGCGCCCTGCTTGCGGGAGTGTTACTTGATCGGCGTGAACCGGGGCGCGGCGCGTAGCGCCAACGGCTAGCAAGCCGCCGTCAATCCTTACTCGATTGCCTAGCCACAGACCTCGGCCAGGGCCGCCGTCAGGTCGCCCTTGGGCGTCACCCCGACAAACCGCTTGGCCTCCTCGCCGCCGTTGAACACGATCAACGTTGGGATACTCGATACACCAAACCGCTGGGCCAAGTCCCCTTCACTGTCGACGTTTACCTTCGCAACGACGGCTTTCCCATCGTACTCATCAGCGATTTCGTCGAGCGCCGGCGCCATCATCCGACACGGCCCGCACCACTCCGCCCAAAAGTCTACCAACGTGACGCCGCTGGCAACGGCCTCGTCAAAGTCTGCGGCAGTCAAATCGCGCGCGTTGCTCATTGCATAGTCTCCTACCGTTTCATCAGGCGACACAGTATAAGGTATGATGTGCGCCGGACAATGCCCAGCAACGACACCGCAACCGGCGTGCGGCGTCGTCATTTCAGCCCAATCGCGTCGGGATCAACGCACCTGGATTATACCGCAGACGCTCGGCCAGCGCAAAACGCGCGCGGCGCCCCCGAATATTATCCGACGCTGGCCGCGCATCGCGGCGTTTTTGACAAGGATTTCGGATGTCCGGTAGCATCGGACGGCTTGTATAGCGAAGCCTAAACGAGTCAACATTGAAACAGGGCCCACCTATGGTAAATGCCGTCGCGACCGCCGAGAATGAGCAATCGAAAGCATCCGGGCTGACCGTGTTCGTTGTTACGCTCGCGTTCTTCTTCGTGTCGGGCGCATGCGGGTTGCTGTATCAGGTCGTCTGGACGCGGAAACTCGTGCTCCTATTCGGCACCACGGCGTACGCGGTGAGCACGGTCTTGTCCGTTTTCTTTCTCGGGTTAGGGTTGGGCAGTCTTTGGGGCGGGCGTCTTGCGGATAGGTGCCGGAACCCTCTGTTCCTTTACGGCACATTCGAGGTAGCCATCGGCCTTTGGGCGCTGGTGTTCATCTTGTGCGTTGGCTGGGGCGAGGCCGGCGTCGTGGCCGTGCTCCGTCTAACGGCCGGTACGCGCGCCATGAGCATCGCGCTGCGTGCGGCCCTGGCCGCAGCGTTTCTTATACTGCCCGTGGTGTTGATGGGCGCCACGCTGCCGCTCGTGGCGAAGTTTGTCACGGTAGACGCGCGCGCGCGCGGGCTGCGCGTGGGCGCCCTATACAGCATCAACACCTTCGGTGCGGTTGTGGGCTGCGCCGCCGCGGGCTTTTTCCTGCTTCCCGCCCTCGGCTACACGCGCGCCACGCTGGTCGGTGTCGCGGCCAACGGCGCGGTGGGGGGGCTTGCCATCGTCCTGTCGCGCCGCAGCGCCGCAGCGGCACACCCTGAATCGCGTAGCGACGAACGCCTTGCGGAAGCGGAGCCCCGTGCGGCAACGGCGCCCCGGGTTGCGGCACTCGTGCTGTTGACATTTGCCGTGTCCGGTTTCTGCGCGCTTGCGTTGGAGGTACTCTGGACGCGACTGCTGGTGACGGTCTTTTTGGGCACGACGTATGCGTTTACGACGATGCTCACCACGCTTCTCTGCGGCATCGCGTTGGGCAGCGCGTTCGCGTCTTCTTGGGTGGATCGTGCGCGGGCCTTTGTCTTTTTGTTTGGGCTCATCGAAGCGCTGGTCGGCATTTCCTGTTTGCTTATGTTGTCGGTGTTCGCGTGGTTGCCAGACGCGTTCGATGCGTGGCGTTCGTCCGTCGGCGCCGATTGGGCTAGGCTGATATGGGCCAAGTTCTGGCTGTCCTTTGCGGTGCTGTTTGTGCCCACGTTTCTGTTCGGCATGACGTTTCCTGTCGTGGTGCGCGCACGGACGCTCGCACGAGGCCGCTTGGGCCGCGATATCGGTAAGCTATACAGCGCCAACACGTTCGGAGGCGTTCTGGGCGCGATTGCCGGCGGGTACGTTTTGATCCCGTTGCTCGGCACGCACCGGAGCATCGTGCTGCTGGCCTTCGTTCTGTGCGGATTCGGCGCGTTGTTGGTTCTTGCGAGCCCGAAGTTGCCGATTTACGGGCGTAAAGGATTGGCGATGTGTGTGATCGCGGTGGCCCTCTTCTACGCGGTGCCGACCATGCCCGACGATGTGGGCCTCGCCATGGACAAAAGCTATTTGCCCAAGGGCGAACAGGTGTTGGCCCATGTTGAGGGCGTCGAAGGCACGGTGGCCGCCTCGGGACCCACTGGAGCGACGGGCGGTTCGAACCGGACCCTGTGGATAAACGGGGTCCAGGCCACAATCTCGATCGAGGCCGGGGTCCTGATGAACCGGTTCCAGGGCGTGTTGCCGATGTGTTTCGACCGCGACCCGCGCAAAGCCTTATTCATGTGCTTCGGTTCGGGGATTACGGCCGGCACGCTCGGGCTATTTGACTTCGAGCGCATCGACGCCGTCGAATTGTCTCCGGATGTGCTCGATGTGGCCCCGTTGTTTGCCGCAGATAATTTTGACGTGCTCAACAATCCGAAGATCAATTTCATCGTCGATGACGGCCGGAACTTCTTGCTTACCACGCGGAACCGATACGATCTCATAACGTTCGAGCCGATGCCGTTAGCGCTGGCGGGCGTCTCCACATTCTACACACGGGAATACTATCGACTTTGCCTTGAGCGTCTAACCGAAGGCGGCCTGGTGTCGCAGTGGGTTCCGTTGCACAGTCTTGCACCGGACGTGTGCCGTTCCCTCGTGTACACGTTCGCATCGGTGTTCCCGGAATACTGTGTGTGGTTCGTCAACGCCGACATGTTTCTCGTGGGGTCAAACCGTCCGCTCGCAATCGACTACGAGGGAATCGAGCGGCGCATTTCGGCCCCCGAGATCCGGGCCGCGTTGGCCGATGTAGGATTTCACGACGTTCCCGAACTGTTGACCCGATTCTTCATGGCCAAGGCAAACGTCGACCGGTACGCCGCGACCGGAACTATCATGACGGACGACCGCCCTTGGGCGGAGTTTGTAGCGCCGAAGCTTGTGTACGAGCGGTACGTCGCCAAGGCCCTGCTCGAACTGCTCGAATTTTACGAGAGTCCCGCCGTCCTCGTGGCGGCCATGACGTCCCAGGAACGCGAGGCGTCTATCCGCGAAGCGCTCGATCGGCGCTATCGCGCACACCGCTACGGCTTGGAAGGAATGATCGAACTCCGAAGTCGAGGCCCGATAGGTTCGCCCGAGGACGACTTCAGAAAGGCCCTCGCCGTTGACCCGAACTGCCGTTATGCGCGCGACGAGCTTCGGGACCTGGCCAAGTTGCGCGTTGACCAATGGCTGGACTGGGGTGAACCCGAAGAAGCGATTGGCTACTTGCCCGACATAATCGATCTCATGCCGGAAGAGCCGCTGCTCTATCTCCTATTGGGCGACGCCTATTACGCCGCCGGCGAATTGGATAAGGCGGCGGACAACTATACGCGCTACATCGAACAAGGCGGAACCGAGACCCGCGTCGCCGAACGGATACAAGGGATCACGTCGTCACGAACACCGCCGTAAGCAATCACGTCGTCTCCACAGCCGAAAGATAATTGAAAAGCACGCTTGGATACGTGTTTCCGTAGGGCGACGGCTTGCGCATCTTGGACTTGCAGGGCTGCAACAGACCCAGGCGCGCGCTGTTTACGCCAATAAACGTTTTGAGGTCTGGGCGAGCAAGGCAAACAGCGCCGCGCTGAGTACGAGCATATTCCCGGCGGAGCGCGTGCGGGGCGTTGCGCGGTCTAGTGAGCCGCATCCGCCGACAGGGCGGACGCCTTCGCCGATCGGGACCAGGTCGAAGTCTTGTTTGGTGAACGTGCCCGTTAGGACGATCACGGTTTGGTAGGGACTGTCTTCGTACCCGTCTTTCGAGGCGCGGACCGAGACCGAACCCGCGTCCAGACTCGGGAATATGTATTCACCGCGCGGGCCGGTCGCTGTGTAAGTTCCGTGTGCGCCCAGCGTCTGCACCGTCGCGGATTCGATGGCAAGCCCCGTTTGGGCGTCGCGCACCGCGCCGGTCAATGAGCCGGGTATTTCCGGACCCGCCTCGCGCAAGACATGCAAGGCATATTGGGAGTCTGAACCGTAGGTCTCGGCGTGGGCGTGCGTTACGCGAACGTAATAGAAACCCTCCTCCGTCACGGTGTGCAGCAGGTATGAGGAGAGGTCGCCCGGGCCGCGGTTGTCGTTTGCCCCGAGTAAGGTTGACCCATCGGATGCGTATAGTTCGACGATCGTGTCGTTGTCGGCGCCAAGGTTCTCTGTCTGAACGGTGACAATTTGGTCGGCAAGGGCATAGAAGCGCACCCAGTCCTCGTCGTCGGTGCAATGGAAGTTGTGCGTCTGGGAAGATCCGTCGAGGAAAATCAGGGCCGCCCAATCTGCCGAGTCATCTTGTTCGTAAGCATCCGGGTCGACCACCGGCTCCGACTGGGTGACCGTCGTTCTGCCGGGCAGGGACGCGGCCCCGTCGGTGTCAACGGCCACGACGGCGATGTCATATGTTCCTTCATCTCTGAACCCATTGAACGTTTCCCGATAGCGGCCTCCATCCTGTGTGAGTTCGATGACCTCGACCAACGGCCCGGAACAGTCGCGCTTCGCGTTGCTTGCTTCGGGGAACGCAATCACGGCGAAGACACGCTCGATTGCGCCTGTCGAAGTCACATCTTCTGCCCAGATGGTCGCCGACGCGGTACCTTCCAGGTTCTGCTCGGGGGACACTTCGCCTACCAGGGGGTCATCGCTGGCGAGCAGGATGCCCACGCCGATGGTGTAGGTCCGAGCCAGTAATCCGTCGGTTCGCGCATCGTACACGCCGTCGCCGTTGTCGTCCAGTTGGGCGTTTTGGCCATCGGCGCCGAACGCCACGGCGATGCCCGCGTGCGTAAAGGCCGTGTTTACCGTCGCGCCGTTCAGGACGCGCCGCCAGAAGTAGCTCGAGAACGAGATGTTCTGGTGCGGCGGTTGGCAGGCCGTTTGGTCGCGGCCCGCGCTCGCCACGACGATGCGTTCGTTGCCCTCGGCCGGCGTCAGCAACGGAAGGAAACTCCCCGATCGATCCGCGTCGTAAACGACCGTCGCCACCCCCGGCATGTTTTCCTGCAGCGCGTCCAACCAGTCGTCCAACCGCCCGGCCGTGAGCGTTTCATCCGCGTTGACACAGAACGATTGCGCCGCGCCGGCCCCAACGAGATACACGGTCAAGTCGCGCGTTTGCTCGGCCGCCCAGTCGGTGAGTGCATACTCGATGTTTGATAAGACGTTCGCGCCGTCCACGCCTGCGGAAAAGGTCACGGGACTGTAGCACTGCATGTCGTCGTCTGCGTATCCCTGGAACCGTAACGCCTCATAGGCCAGTCGAATCGACGCCTCGACGGCCGGCCAGCCGGCATCCGACTGACTCCCGCCGGCCACAAGCACGGCACGCCGCCGAAGCGGATTCGCTACCGACACGGTGGTCAGGGCCGGCAGGGACGTGTTGCCCGCAGCGTCCCGGGAATAGACGGCGAGTTGATAGCTCCCCTGGGTCGTAAACCCGTTGTAGCTTGCGGCCCAGCGATTGCCGTCGCCCGGCTGAAGCTCAACGAACGGCAGGCTTTGAACGGCATTGTCGAGCGAAGCAGGAACATAATCCGGCGGGCGAATCACGGCCCAAACGCGGGCGACGCCGTCTTCGTCGGACGCGTCGGCGAATACCTCTGCACTCGTTCCTTGCGCGACGGTCTGGGGAGGCGAGACTTGCTCGATTGTGGGGGCATCCCCTTGAATGACGCTGCCGTTGCCGATGAAGGTTGCGGCGGCCTGGTTGCTCGGATCGGACAGCTGCGGCCTCTGGAACTCGACCGTCCGACCGACAGCTTCTGCAGCAACGTCAAACGACTCGAGCACGCTTGAACCATTGAACACCTGTGTCCAGAAGAAGTTCGAGAAGGAGATGGTTCCGGTGCTGAGGAAATAGGCGTTCTCCTCGGCCGTTGCGCTGGCGATGACGATGCGGCCCGGGGCGCCGAGTTCGGCGAGAAAACTCCCCGACTGGCATGCGTCGTAGACGAGAATGACGCTTCCCCAAATAGCCTGCTCGGCTTGATCGAGCCAACGGCCGAGGTCTTGCGCCGACACAGTCTCGGCCCCGCTCATGCGAAACTTGCCAACGCCCCCATGGTCGACCATGTAGACCACGAGATCCTCGGCATCGGCCGCCCATTGGGTGAGGGCGAACTCGAAGTTCTCGTCGGTGGCGTCGGCATCGACGTCGTCCTGTTCCCCGTTGCCATCAAGATCGAGGTACAAGTCGGAGGACAGATAGTAGATGGATTCCTTAGTGAATCCCTGATGAACAAGGGCGCGGTAGGCGAAGTTCGCGCAGAATTGGGTGGCGTCCCACAGGTTGTTGCCGGGGAACGCCCCGCCCCCCGCGACGATCACAGCTTTGCTTTGGCCGGCGATGCCGACGGGCTGGAATTTCTGGACGCGGTGTGTATCGAGGTCGGTGACATACACGGCGCCGTCTTGGCCGACGCAGATTCCCCACGGCAAGGACACCTGGTCGGGATTGCTGCCTTTGCCGCTGAAGACCTCGATAAGGTTCATATCGGCGTCGTACTTCTCGATGCGCGAGTTTTTCCACTCGGCCAGGTATACGTTTCCCTCGGCGTCGATATCGATGCCCGATATCGAGGCCAGGCCGTTCCACAACCACCAGGATTCGAGGAACTCGCCTCCCGACGTGAACTTTTGCACGATCGGATTCAGCCAGTCGGTGACGTACACAGTGCCGTCGGGGGCGACGGCGATATCTTCAGCTTCGTAGAACTCGCCGTCCCCACTGCCGCGGCTGCCCCAAGCAAGAACGTACGCGCCCTCCGAGGTGAACTTCTGAATGCGACAGAGCGCACTGTCGGCAACGTACACATACCCGTCGGCGTCCACCTCGATGCCGGTGGGATTCCGGAACTGCCCCAGGCCGGTCCCCTCCGTACCCCACATCCGTAGGAAGTCGCCGGCCGACGAAAACTTCTGAACGCGGTGGTTCTTCTGGTCGACGACATACACGCTTCCGTCGGCGGCGGCGGCGATGCTGCGGGGATAGTCGAATTCGCCGGCCTCACTTCCCGGCGATCCCCACTGGAACAGGAAGCGACCGTCGGTCGAGAAAACCTCGACGCGCCGGTTGGCCGAATCGGCCACGTAAAGATTGCCGTTGGGTCCTTGTTCGACGCCGTATGGCTCGCTGAACCAACCCTCGGCGTTGCTGCGTGCGGACCACACTGTCAGGAAACGGCCGTCGGCCGTGTAACGGAGCAGCCGGCCGTACCGGCCGTCCGCCAACGTAACCGTCCCCGATCGGTCGACGGCCAATCCGACGCCCTCGAGAAACTGCGTCGGCCCCGCGCTCCAGCCGTACCATTGTGTAACGAATGCGCCGTCAGGCGCGAATTTCTGAACGCGCGACAGCGAGTCCGTGACGTATACGGCGCCGGCAGGCCCTATCGCGATGGCCCTGGGCTCCTTGAATTGTCCCTCGCCGAATCCCGTCGCGCCCCAAGCCCGAACGAACACGCCCTCGGACGTGAATACCTGGACGCGGTTGTTTTCGAATTCCTCGACGCCCTCATAGTACAAGTCTCTGCGCACGCCGTCTGTCACATACACGTACCCGTCATCGTCAATAGCGATGCCGCCCGCGTGCGCGAACTGCCCGTCACCGGAGCCTTCGCCACCCCACTGAACGATGAGCTCGCCATCGGGGCAACGCTTCTGGATCCAGAAGTCGTGGCCGGTAACGTAGACGTTAGATTGGTAATCGACGGCGATGTCGTTGACGAAAAAGTTCGTGCCGTCCCCATAGTCGAACAGCACCCACTTCCAGATGAACTGGCCATCGCGCGTGAACTTCCTGACCGTCTCATGCTGGATCGTGTACACGAAGCCGTCGTGGTCCGTAGCGATGCCGTGCGGCGCGAACAAGGCGAGTTCGGGAATCGCAGCATCCCTGCCCCATTGGGTGATAAGCTGCCCGTCGCGGGTGAACTTCTGGACGCGCTCGAGCGACGCATCGGCCACGTAGACATGGCCTTGGGCGTCCACGGCGACGCCCGCGCTGTTGCCGAAATACCACGGCTGTTGAAGTGTTGGCCACATCCGCTCGAACCGATAGGCGCCTTCCTCCGCGGCAGAACTTGAGAAAACAACAAGCGCCGCGAAGACGCTTAATGGAACGCGGCGCCATATCATTCTGCTTCCCCCGTTTGTCGCGCGGCTTTTCGACACCGGGTGGATTATACCATGGAACCGTGGGCGCCAAAGGCCTTGGAGTCTTCGGTTCTTTCCGCCCGTTGCAGGAACCCGCTACGTTCGGCGCGGGATGCCTCCGAGCGCCCACTTGACAGCACCGGTCATCTTGCCTAGACTGCGCAAACAGACGTTGGACGGGGCTCCGTAACGTCGTCGGAATAAAGATTCGCACGCTGCATTACCATGCCCACAAATCTGCCGCCAGAGTATTTCGAGGCCGAGGAACGGTTTCGCGCCGCCGCGTCGGTCGAGGAGAAGATCCGC
>DUZM01000045.1 GCA_013349485.1 Candidatus Hydrogenedentota bacterium
ACAACGGCGTGGTCGGCCACCACGGCGTGGCGTCGAAGTTTCGCAAGATAGTCGACAGTCACGGCTACAATCCCGATCACCCGATGTTGGTCCGTCACCTACGCGGCAACGGCATGAAAACCGTCGCGTTCAGTACGTTTCATGAACGGCACTGCGCGTGGTGGTACTGCGACGGCTGGGAGGAGATCCACGCGTTCTCGCGCAAGCGCGGGAACGAGACGGCCGACGAAGCTTCCGGGCCGTGCGTTGAGTGGCTGCGTCGCTACGGGGCTGGAGACAACTGGTTCCTGCATTTCCACATCTGGGACGCCCATACGGACTACCGTGTTCCTGCGGAATGGCTAAGCAAGTTCAGAGACCAACCGGGCCCCGACTGGCCCGACCAAGCCGAGATCGACCGCCAGTACGACGCGATGTATGGCCAGCAGACGGCGCGCCAGCTCTATCACAACGCGGGCCATGCCCCGCCGACCATGCCCCGCGAGATAAGGACGGTCGGCGACCTGAAATGGTTGGTGGACGGGTACGACGGGTCGATCGCGTACGCCGACCACCACGTGGGGCTGTTGCTCGATGAACTCGAGCGGCTCGGCGTGCTCGACGACACGGCCGTAATCGTCAGCGGCGACCACGGCGATTCGTTCGGCGAACACGGCCAATACAAAGATCATGGCATCGCCAACGACGCCGTCCACAACATCCCGCTGGTGGTACGTTGGCCGGGCATGACGGGGCGCGGCAAAATCGACGCGCTGGTATACCAACTCGATCTGTGTCCGACCCTGTGCGAACTGCTCGATATCGAGACGCCGCCGCGTTGGGACGGCCGTTCGTTTGGGGCGGCGCTGCGCGGCGATGATTTCGCCGGCCAGCCGTTTCTCGTGATGGATCACGGCATCTACACGCTATCGCGCACCGTACGTACGGAGGACTGGGCGATGATGCGCATGTTGCATCCCGGCCTATATCCCTACATGGATGACGTGTACCTGTACGACATGACCGGCGACCCCCACCAGACGACGAACCTTGCCGGGGCCCGCCCTGAGAAGGTCAACGAGTTGGACCATTTGTTGTGTGAATGGCGGCAGGAACAAGTAACCCACGGTGGGGGCCCCGACCCCCTCGAGGCGGCCGTCGAATACGGCCCATTCCACTACGGCGGACCCCGGGCCCGCATCGAACGCCTCGAAGCGGAAGGACGCCCCGATCAAGCCCGTGAATTGTCTGCGAGAATGGATCGCTGCCATCCCAAGAACTGGATGCACATCCCGAGACCGTGGGAATAGCCGGCGTGCAACGTGACGGCCACCTCGGGATTCAGCAGAACTGTTCGAGGTAGCTCGCGCCGCGCAGGAATCCTTCCTCGAGGGTCTGGGTGGCGTCCTCGTGCTCGATGCTAAGCACGCCGTCGTAGCCGGCTATGCGCAGGTGTGTGGTGTACTCGCCCCAATCGATGTTGCCGAATCCCGGAATGACGTAGCGCCACCAACCGGCCCCGTAAACGCCCACCTTGGCCCGCTTGGCCTTGTCCACGAGCGTATCCTTGGCGTGGGTGTGAAAGATGCGGTTGGGAAACATGGCGATCGGCAGTAAATGATCGCACTCTTGATGGTAAAGGTGCGACGGGTCGTAGTTCAGCCCGAAGTTCTTATCCGGGATGGTCTCGAACAAGCATTCAAACGTATCTATCCCTTGGAGACAGGTCGCAAACCAGTTCTCGAGGGCGATGTTGATTTTCTTCGCGCGCGCGTGGGTCAAGATGGGGCGAAAGAGTTTCGGGAGCACGTTCTTGATGGTTTCGATCTTCGACATGCCGGGCGCGGGAAAACCTGCGAGCATACATAGGGTAGGAACGCCGAGCGCTGCCGCGGCGTCGATGCATTTCCTCGCGTGCGACTGGACTTTTCCCGTGGATTTCGGGTCGGTAAGCGACGCATCGTAGTACGCGAGACTCGAAATCTCGAGCCCGCGTTCGTCAAGCATGGCTTGAATCTTCTTGACCTTGGTCGGCGTCAGTTTGGCCGGGTCAATGTGCTTGCTCCCGGGTTGCGCCACGACCTCGAGCGCCGGGATAACCGCCTCTTCGGCGAAATCCAACACCGTCTCGAATGGTTCGCCGCCAAACGGCGCCGTTAATATGCCCACATGCATGTCATTCTCCTTCGGTTTGCGCAAAAAGCCGGTTTGGAATGCGGCGACAAAGAAGTATGTACGCAAGCGCAACAGAATTCAACCCAGATAGGGCTTCCCCAAAGCCCCGGGGGCAATCCACGCGCGGATTTGGGGGCTGCCGGCAGCAGGTGAGCCTACTTGCCGGTGTGGCCGAATCCTCCGGGGCCGCGGGCCGTTTCACCGAGGAGGTCCGTAAGCGCCCAATCGACATGCGCGACGGGCGCCACGACCATCTGGGCAACGCGGTCGCCGCGTCGCACGGTGTACGGCTCGGGACCATGGTTGATAAGTATTACGCGCACTTCTCCGCGGTAATCCGCGTCGATGGTGCCCGGGGCGTTGACCATGGATATCCCGTGCTGCGCGGCCAAGCCGCTGCGCGGCCGAATCTGGGCCTCGTAGCCCGGGGGCAACGCAATGTGCAGCCCTGTAGGAATGAGGGCGCGTTCGCCCGGCGCGAGCGTGACGGGGGCGGTCACGGCGGCGCGCAGGTCCATACCGGCCGCATGTTCGGTCTCATAGGCCGGCAGGGGGAGATCTTCGCAGTCCTTTGCGCGAGCAATCTGCACGCGCACGCGCGGGAACAGCTCCCGGTTCATAGGGGCAGCGCCTCGACGCGCCGTCCGTTCAACGGGGCCAAGACCGCCATGGCGCACTTCCCGGGGTCGAACAACTCTTGAGCCAACGCCTGGATGTCGTCCGCGGTAACGGCGTCTATCCGCTCGACCACCTCGTCGACGCCGATGATGCGCCCGTGGTACAACAAAGACTTGGCCATGCGCGACATGCGATTGAATGTGCTCTCGAGCGCCATGAACATCGTGCCTTTGAGTTGCTCCCGGTTGCTCTCGAGTTCCTCCGGGCTTACCGGCGTCTCGCGCAGCTTGCGCAATTCGTCGCAGGAGAGATCAAGGACCCGCGGCAGGTTCTCGGGCGCCGTTGCGGCGTAGACGCCAAACATCCCTGCGGAGAGATAACACGAATGGAACGTATAGACTGAATACGCGAGACCCTCGTGCTCCCGGATGCGCTCGAAGAGGCGCGACGTGAAACCCCCGCCAAGGGCGTTGCTGAGCATATCGTAGATGTAGCGCCGGTCGTCGCTGGCCGCAGGACCTGGGAACCCAAAGCACACGTGGTTCTGCGCGATATCGCGTTCCTCGTAGGTGACGCCCGCGCCGAAGATAGGGGCCGGGCAACGCGCGGGCGGCTGGATTTCCGCCAAGGGCTCGAATTCGGCGCGGACCTGATCGAAAACCGCTTCCGTATCGATGTTGCCGGCGACGGAGAAGACCATGTTCTCGGGCGCATACCACGCCTCATAGTAGCTTCGAACGTCCTCGAGGGTGAGGGACGCGACGGACTCTGCCGTTCCCGCCACGGGTCGGCCCAGGGAATGCCCCGGCCAAAGCCGCTGCGCAAACAGGTCGTGAATCCGATCTTCGGGCACATCCATGTTCGACGTAATCTCTTCGAGCACCACGTTGCGCTCTTTCTCGAAATCATTCAGGCGGGAGTTTTTGGCGATGTCGGCCAGGATTTCAATAACCGTTGCGACGTGCGTATCCAGAGAGTTGGCGTAGATGCAGGTGTATTCCCGCGACGTGAACGCGTTGAGGTGGCCGCCGCGCGCTTCGATCGCATCCATGAGTTCGCGCGTGCTTCGCGATGCCGTTCCTTTGAAAAAGAGGTGCTCGAGAAGATGGGAGACGCCCGAGCGCTCGGCGGTTTCGTTCGCCGAGCCCGTCTTGACCCAAACGCCGGCAGCCGCCGAATGCAGATAGGGCAGGCGTTCAAGCGCCACGGTCATGCCGTTTGGCAATCGCCGTGTGACAAATGAGTCGTCCGTCTGACGCGCGGCGTTATTCATCAACAATTGGTTCTTTCAACGCGAGGTCTGCCGCGCCCCTGGGGGCAAATCCTTTTCCGGACACGTCCTGGCGGGCGCAGGGGGCAACACAAATCTCGCTCAACGTCGATCGCGGTTGCGCCGGCTGCGACTCCGATCGTTTCGGTTCCGATCGTCACGACTCCGGTCGCGGTCTCGCCGGGGGCGACTCGCTCGACTGCGGCTCTTCATCCGTTCCTCCTCCTCCTCAGAGGTCAGGCGTCCGAGTTCGCTGTCGGCCGCCACTTTGGACATGTTGATGCGGCCCCGAGGGTCGATCTCGGTTACTTTCACGTCCACTTCGTCGCCCACTTGAACCACGTCGCTCACCTGTCCGACCCGTCTAGGCGCCAGCTCCGAGATGTGAACCAGCCCCTCTTTATTGTTCAACACCGAGACGAACGCACCGATGGGGACAATCCGCGTGACGACGCCCCGATATATCTTACCGACCTCGACGTCCGCCGTGATGTCTTCGATCATAGCGATAGCAGCGTCCGCGCTGGCCTGATCCACAGCCGCGACGTTTACCGTGCCGTCGTCTTGAATGTCAATATCCGCGCCGGTGACCGCCTGGATGTGGCGGATTATTTTGCCTCCCGGGCCGATAACTTCACGAATCTTCTCGACGTCGATCTTGATCGTGTAAATGCGTGGGGCGTATTTCGAGATCTCGGGTCTGGGCGCGGCCAGGCATTCGGCCATCTTGCCCAATATATGGAGCCGGGCCGTCCGGGCCTGCTCGAGCGCGCGGGTCATAAGCTCCCGCGCGATCCCCTTGGTTTTCACGTCCATTTGAAACGCCGTGACGCCTGCCCGCGTGCCGCAAACCTTGAAATCCATGTCGCCAAGGTGATCCTCGGCGCCCAATATGTCCGTCAAAATGCAGGCTTCATCCCCTTCCTTTATCAACCCCATTGCAACGCCGGCCACCGGCGCCGCGATGGGCACGCCTGCATCCATCAGGCTCAATGTGCCGCCGCATACCGAAGCCATCGAACTCGACCCGTTGCTTTCAGTGATGTCCGACACCACGCGAACCGTGTACGGAAACTCTGGGGTCGCGTCCGGATCGAGTTCTTCCTCGGCCTCGAACGGCACGACGGCTTCGATGGCGCGCTCGGCGAGTTTCCCGTGGCCGATCTCGCGCCGACCGGGCCCGCGAATGAACCGCACTTCCCCGACCGACCACGGCGGGAAGTTGTAATGCAGCATAAACCGTCGAAACTCCTCGCCGGTGAGCTCGTCCAACCGTTGCTCGTCGCGACTGGTGCCCAGCGTGGTCGTGACCAGCGCCTGCGTCTCGCCGCGCGTGAACAGGCAGGAGCCGTGGGCTCGCGGTAACACGCCCACCTCGATACTGATGGGCCGCACCGTGTCGAGGTCGCGCCCGTCGATGCGCCGCTTGGTACGCAGGACTTGGGCGCGCATGATGCGTCTTTCGAGATCATGAAAGACCTCGGCAATTGCCGCGCTCCGCTCGGCGTAGACTTCCTCGCCGTACTTCTGAAGCAGTTGGGCGTCCACGTCGGCCCGCACCGCGGCTACGGCCTCTTCCCGGCGCTGTTTCTCTGCGTTCTGAAGCTCCGCCTCGAGCCGTTGTGCGGCCATGGCCTCGACGTCGTCGACGACTT
The DNA here is from genome assembly GCA_013349485.1 of Candidatus Hydrogenedentota bacterium. Lineage (GTDB taxonomy): Bacteria > Hydrogenedentota > Hydrogenedentia > Hydrogenedentales > SLHB01 > DUZN01. The sequence continues at coordinate 5,698 of DUZM01000045.1, forward strand.
CGGCAGGAATCTCCGGGGGATCGAACTGCATCTTCTCGATGCCGACACGCGCGCGCAAGGTCTCGATGGCCTCGCAGATCTGGCGGATGTGGCCATGGCCGAACTCGAGGGCCTCGAGCATCCGGTCTTCGGGGACTTCTTTCGCCTGTCCTTCCACCATCACAATGGCCTCGTTGGTGCCGGCGATGACGAGATCGAGTTGGCTTTCCGCCATGCGCGCCATCGCGGGATTGACCGTCGGTTGACCGTCGAACATGCCGACACGGACGGCCCCGATCGGCCCATCGAAAGGGATCGGTGAAATGTGCAGGGCGGCCGAAGCCCCGTTGATCGACATCACGTCCGGATCGTGTTCGTTGTCGGCGGAATAGACGGTCGAGCAGACCTGCACTTCGTTGATGAAACCGTTGGGGAACAGCGGCCGCAACGGCCGGTCGGTGAGGCGGCACACGAGGATTTCGCGTTCGCTGGGACGGCCTTCGCGCCGGAAGAAATTGCCCGGGATTTTCCCCGCGGACGAACTCTTCTCGCGGTAGTCGACCGTAAGCGGAAAGAAATCCTGGCCAAGCCGCGGCTCGGGGGAAACGCATGCTGCCGAAAGGACCATCGTTTCGCCGTATTCAACCAGCACGGCGCCTTGGGCCTGCTTCCCAATCCGTCCCGTTTCAAATGTCAATTCATCGTTGCCCATCGTGATCGAGAGGCGTTCTATCATGATTCTTTTTCTTTCTTTCTTGATCGGATGGAACGTATCCTACTGCGTTCCAGGCGAATCATTCGGTTGGTTCCTTCTTTAACTTCTTGTACAGGCTCCGTCGTCATTTCCTGAGCCCGAGCGCCTTGACCACGCTTCGATAGCGTTCCACGTCTTCATTCCGCAGATAGCCCAGGAGGTTGCGGCGCCGCCCGACAAGCCTCAGCAACCCCCGCCGTCCGGCATAATCCTTGGGATGATCCTTGAAATGCTCCGTGAGATGGTTGATCCGCTCGGTCAAGATCGCTATCTGCACTTCCGCCGAGCCGGTGTCGCCGTCGTGTTTGGCGAACTTCTTGATTACTTCTTCCTTCTGTTCTTTCGTAAGCGCCGACATAATTCCACCTTTCACTGCTGTCATTCGGCCTGTTCCCAGTCTGCTGTCGGTGGCTCGCCCAGCCGAGTACAGGCCACACACTGCCTACGTCCAGCCGCCTGCGGCGGCTATCTTGATCTTTGTCGTCACGATGCGTCCGTAAGCGCAACAAGTCCCGGCAACTGTTTGCCCTCGAGCATCTCCAGCGACGCGCCGCCGCCGGTCGAGACGTGCGACATCTTATCCGCCAATCCAAACTGCATGACGGCCGCCGCTGTGTCGCCGCCGCCGATAACACTCGTGATGGCGTCGTCGGACGCAAGAAGTTCCGCTATTGCTTTGGTGCCGACGCTGAACTTCGCCATCTCGAAGACGCCGACGGGGCCGTTCCAGACGACCGTTTTGGATCGCCGGAGGGCTTCGCAGAAGGTTTCGATAGTCTTCGGGCCGATGTCCAATCCTTGCCAGCCCGGCTCGATTTCGCCGACGCCGACAACCTTCGAGGCGGCGTCCTCCGCAAAAGCGTCGGCCACGACGGTATCCCGGGGCAGAAGCAGTTCGAGCCCCTTGGTTTCCGCTTTTTCCATGACGGCCGCGGCCACGTCGATGCCGGCCTCATCGAGCAGCGAATCACCGATCTCGTAGCCCTGGGCCTTCATGAACGTGTAGGCCATGCCCCCGCCTATGACAAGGGTGTCCACGAGATCAAGAAGATTCTCGATGACCGTGATCTTATCCGAGACCTTGGCGCCGCCCAGAATGGCCGTGAGCGGTCGCTCCGGATTGTTGAGCACGCGGCCGAAAAACTCCATCTCTTTGGCGACGAGGAACCCCGCGGCGCACTGGTCGATATAGTGTGTCACGCCTTCGGTAGACGCATGGGCGCGGTGAACCGTGCCGAACGCGTCGCTCACGTATACGTCGCCGAGTTTGGCCAGTTGACGCGCCAGTTCGGGGTCGTTCTTGGTTTCGCCTTTGTTGAAACGGGTGTTCTCGAGCAGGAGGATGTCGCCGGGCGCCATGGCCGCCACGGCAGCCTCCACTTCGGGGCCGACGACGTCATCCAGTTTACCTACGTTCCCGTCGATTAGCTCGCGGAGTCTGTCGGCGACGCAATCCATCTTCAGCAATGCGTTCTTAGCGATTACGTTGGCTTTCTCCTGCGGGGTGTCTGCGTCGTTCGGGTCCTTGGGCCGTCCGAGGTGCGACATCAGCACAAGCATGCCGCCGTTGTCGCGGACGTAGTTGATGCTTGCCAAGGCCGCGCGGATGCGTGTGTCGTCGCGCACCGTGCCGTCCTCATGCTGGGGCACGTTGAAATCGACGCGCATCAACACGCGTTTGCCCTTCACGTCCAGATCCTCAATGCTAAGCTTTCTCATATCGTGGTCCTTGCCGAATACGAATAACATCCTCGCGTTGCGCCGGGTACGCGACGACGCCCGTCGCAAGGAACGCGCCCGGGACGCCCCGCGCACCCGCTGGGCGATTGCTACCTCATTTTCTTAAACAGATCGACGCAGCGGCACGAATAGCCCCATTCGTTGTCGTACCAGGACAGCACTTTGATGAAGTTGCCGTCCATCACGGTTGTGCACAGGCTGTCGAAGATGCTCGACGCCGGATTCTTAATCACGTCCACGGACACAATCGGATCCTCGCAGTATTCGAGTATGCCTTTCAGCGGCCCTGCTGCCGCTGCTTGCATCGCGCCGTTGATCGCTTCGACGGTGGCGTCCTTCTCGAGCTCGGCCACCAAGTCCACGACCGACCCGTCGATCGTCGGCGTTCGCATGGCCATGCCATCGAGTTTGCCGCTCAGTTCGGGCAGCACTTTCCCGACCGCCCGAGCGGCGCCCGTCGTTGTCGGGATAATGGATTGCGCGGCCGCACGCGCGCGCCGCAGATCGCTGTGCGGCATGTCCTGCACCCGTTGATCGTTCGTGTAGCTGTGAATGGTCGTCATAAGCCCGCGTTTGATGCCGAAGGTTTCATGGAGTACTTTGGCCACCGGGGCGAGACAATTGGTCGTGCAACTTGCGTTCGATATGATTCGGTCGTCGGCCTTGAGGGTGCCGTCGTTGACGCCCATCACGATGATGGCGTCCACCTCGTCCTTCGGCGGAACGCTCAGCAAGACCTTTTTCGCGCCGGCCTCGACGTGCATCATGCACTGGCCCTTCTTGCGGAACACGCCGGTCGATTCGAGAACCAGCTCGACGCCCAAGTCTTTCCAGGGCAGTTCCGCGGGGTTTGTGACGGCCAACACCTTGACCGGCTTCCCGTCGACGACGAGCGCGTCGTCCGTGAAAGTAACGCCCTTCTCGTACACGCCCATCACGCTGTCATACTTTAGAAGATGCGCAAGCGTTCTCGCGTCCGTCAGGTCGTTGATTGCCACGACCTCGAAGTCGGGCTCTTCTTCAAGCAGTTTGAAAACGCTGCGCCCGATTCGGCCAAATCCATTGATACCTATCTTTGTCGCCATGTGTTTGCTCCCTTTCCTAATGCAGTCCAGAAAACGAATGAAAACGGACGGCGTCCCAAGGGTCCCGCCGCGACCACGTGACTGTGGGGGGGGACAACCCATCATCAACACTGACTTAGACGAGGTGGAAGGCATGCCGCTCAGGTAGGCTCGCTATCCGCCCTGGCCCTCTTTGCAGGACGCTCTCTTTTCCTTTACGTCTAAAACTGCGCTACTATGCCATACCTCGCCACGGCAAGTCAAACAACTGCTGCCAGAAATACGGAAGGTCGCGGCGCGCGGCAAACGGCCCGCCCAAAACCGCGATTTAATACAAATCTTATAATTAACAGATAAGCCGGCGGCCGCCGCCGGCAGGACTCGAACAGGGCGCGGCGCGTCAGCCCACTGTTCCAGAACAATTAATGCCGGGCCTGGGCGCTACTCGCCCCGGCGGGGACAAGCTCGGGGATTCTCTTGACAAGCCCCAGTGTGCGTGCTATCATGAAATGGAAGGTACGAGTCTGTCGTTGCTCAGGTTCTCTATTTTTTGTATGGAGGTGGGTCAGATGCCTGAAGATAGACGCGAGAACGGCGAAGAGACGCCAGAAGAAGAGGAAAGCCAGGACAAGGCTTTCGAGTTCGGTTCTGATGAAGCATCGTCGGGGGGGCCCGAGAGTACAGACAGCGGCCTCGGGAACCTTCCCCCGCTTTCCGATTTCGAGTCATCGTCAATCAGCGACTCCGACACCAGTCTGCCGCCTTTGGGTGATCTGTCTTCGGACTCGGGGCTCGAAACCGAGAGTGGGCTTCCCCCCCTGAGCGAGATTTCGGTAGAAACGCCTACGCCGTCCGGCGGCGCCGTCAAACCGCCGCCGCCCGGCTATGAGAAGCGAGGGGACTCCGCGTTCGACACGCCGCTCTCGGAAGGCGACCTGGATACGCCGAGGCCCCCGGATGACAGCACGAGCTTCCAGGATCTCGGCGGCGACAGCGATTTCTCGCCGCAAACGCCTGAGATAGGGCCCGGGCCCGAATCGGACGTCGACACGCCAATGTTCGACAGTGCATTCGGCGCGTCAGAAAGCGATTTTGCCACGCCGTCCGACACGCCCGCGCCGACCCAGGCCATGGAAACGCCGATGTTCGGGATCGACCAGGGCATCGGCGAGAGCCCCCCGGCGTTTGCGGAATCACCCGTCGAACCCGGCGCCGGGTTTGACGCCGGCACCCCGATACCTGATTTCTCGCCCGACACCGGCGTGCCGGCCCTCGAGGAGACCCCGGCGGGGCCGCCGGAAAAGCGCAAAGCCAAGGCGGCAGGCGTCAGCATACTCGTTACGGTAATAGTGGGCATTGTGGCCTTCCTAATCGGGCTGGGCGCCGGGCCCTGGTTGCCGTTCATGCCAAGCCCCCTGGGCGGCAAACTCAAGGACGCTCAAGAACAGCTCAGGCTCGCCAACGCGAGAATCAGGAAATTCGAGGAAGCTTCGGTGAGGCCGGGAGAAGGGGGCGTTACCCAAGAAGACCTCGACAAGCGGATCGCCGAGTTCAAGCGACTGGAAGGAGAACTCTCGAAGCTTGAAACAAGAAGTGCCGAACTCGATGGCGATATTCGAGACAAGCAGCAGCAACTTGAGTTGACCCAAGCGGATCTCGAAGCCGTTACGGAAGAGTACGTAAAGGGCGACGAGATGCTCAGTGAACTTCGCAATGACCTTGCAATCACCGAAGCCCGGCATGAAGGGCTTCGCGCCGAGAACCAGCGCCTGGTCAACCTGACCGGAAGCCTCGAGCAGGCCAACGCCCGCCGTATGGCCACGAAAGAGGCCCTCGAGAACGCTATCGACAAACTAATCATTCAGGTTCGCGAGGGTATTCCGCTCACACCCGATAAATACGCTTACGAGGGCCGGGTCGCGGCGGTCGACGCCCTCAGGGCTAAAGTGTCCAGGGCAAGGTGGGTCACGCCTGAACTGCTCCGGGAATACACCGACCTTTACCTGGCGGAGCTGGAAATTGCGGCCTCGACGCAGTACTTCTTTGCCCGGATCCCGCTCAACCACAGTTTTGGCGGCAGCGAGATGATGTGGGCGGAATGCCTGATGAACGGCAACTCGAGCGTCTACTTCCAGACTATTGACGGGAAATACGCCGGAATATATGAGAATGTAGCCGACAAAGGCCTCCCCAAATACGAGTTCAGGCAGTTCCTGCCGGATGCGCTCGATGCCCAGGTGCGCGAGGCCGTCGTGTCGGCGCGCCCCGAGAGCTACGAAGATGCGCTCACCGTGATCAAGGCGCGCAAAGAGGCCCGAAGCGACAAAAGCAATCTTCAGAAATCATTCGAATCGCTTTAATCGCATCCCACCCGGAACTGCGAAGACCGCGCCGAGCAATCGGCGCGGTCGTTCTGTCTGCGCGGCAACGAGGCCCTTTCCCGAAGCTGCCAGGCAAGCCTAGGGGTTCCGCGTCGTAGGGCTGCCTGCGGCACTGCGATATGTTTTTCCGGATCGAAAGTAGCTGATGAAGCTTTTCAGGCCGTGCATCTTTGCCTTGAGGTCCGAGAGCGAACGGATGTTGCACGCCATGCGGATCATTTGTCTCGGGCGCAGATAGAACCGGCGCAAGCCTTCGTCGACCAAGCGGCTCATTGCTTCGGCGGAAAGGGCGGGGAAACTCACGGTCGGGCACTGCTCGAAGTCCTCGTTCACCCAGTCGCGCCAGTCGCCGGGCACGAGATACCCGTTCTTTTTTGCCCAAGCGTAGTACTCCGTTCCCGGATAGGCGACGACCCCGCTGAACTGGGCGGTGTCGATGGGGAGCTTCGAGGCGAGTTCGATGGTTTTTCGCGCGGTATCGGGGGTTTCGCCGGGCCCGCCGAACATGAAGCAGCCGTGGACGCGAACACCGGCCCGGCGCGCGCTGTGCGCAAACGTGTGCATCTGCTCGATGGTCGTACCTTTGTTTACTGCGTCGAGGACGACTTGATCGCCAGACTCGAAACCGACGCACAACATGCGGCACCCGGCGCGTTTCATGAGTTTTAGCGCCTCGAGGTCATTCAGATCGACGCGTGCGTTCGCGCTCCACGAGATGGGCCAATCGCGTCGAATGAGTTCTTCGCATAACGCCACGAGCCGATCGCGGAACGGACGCATCGTCAGGGTGTCGTCCTCGAACATGATCTCTTTTAGGTCGGGAAACAATTCGAGGTCGCGCTCGATCTCGGCAACGACACTCTGGACGCTGCGCTTGCGGTATCGCCGGCCGTTCATCACCTGGGGCAATTGGCAAAACGTGCACCGGTTCGGACAGCCCCGGCCGCTGATCAACGTGAGAAAGGGAAACAACTTGCCTGCATCCCGGTAGTCGTGAATGTCAATGTGGCGCCACGCGGGGAACGGTAATTCATCGAGGTTCTCGATGTAGGGCCGGGCGGGATTCATGGCAAATCGCTCCCCGTCCAACCAGGCCACGCCAAGACAATCGTGAATCGGGACGCCGTCCGCGAGGTCCCGCACCGTGTAATCATACTCGCCGACGGCCACGGCATCCACGGCGCCGTCCGCGCGCCGCAACGTGTCTTCGGGCTCGGCGCTCACGTGGGGGCCTACCAGCACGTTAAGTGCGCCCGTCGCGTCCCGGCACAGGCGCGCGGCGGCAATGTCGGCGTAGATGGACGGCGTCGACGTTTGGTAGACAATCAAGTCGGGCCGGAACCCTTTGATGTCGGGCAAAGCGTCTTCTGTACTGAGATTCTTCGCTTGCGCATCCAGGAAGAAGAGTCCATGGCCGGCTGCTTCGACGGTTGCCGCGGCAGTGCACAAGTAGTCCGGATGGCGCTGGACACGGCCCCGCGACCGCGCAAACCATCGCGCGGACTTCGTGAAGTCCTTTCCGAACATGGGATTAAAGAACGCTACACGCATTTCTTCACAAGCTCGCAGCCTTTGGGATCAGAGCCGTCGACCGACGATCTCCATAGATTTGAGGATTAGTGAGAATCAGTGGGAATAGGTGTTTGTGCACAACAAGGTCTCCCTGTTGCAGACCTTCATGCCCGCGCCAACCGTCTCATATCGTTGAACACTTCGTCTCACAATATTGGGCGAGGTACAGGCTTTTCAAGTCGTCTGCGCCACCGTAGACCCGCGTCGACGCCGGATCGCCGAATTCCCGGGCCAGTTCCCTGGCAGGGACGGTATAGGTTGTCTTGAGAGCCAAGGGGCGGTTGTTTTCGAATGCGTCGGCGATGGCTGCGACGGAATGCTTCCTGAGGTTGCCCAGTAGCCACCACGGTTCCAAAGTGCCCAGGTTCGAGAACACGTCGAAACGGTTTGTGACGAAGAACCATAGCATATCAATGGGATTATGCGCGTATGGGAACATGGGCGCCTCGTTCATCATTGCCGCGTACAGTTCCGCCTCGCTCCGCCACAGGGTCTCCCGGCCGAAGTGCCGTTTCGACGCTTCGATCAGTTCGGCGGGCATGTTGCCGATCTCGTCGAGTGTCGGCCGCAGGTCTTCAATTCTCCTTCCCTCGTAATCGGGACCGGGCGTGTGGATGAAGAAGTCGAAGCGGCCGCCCAAGTCCGCCACACGCTCGCGCAGCCGCCGTTTCCCGATGAGCCGCATGAGGCCACTCAACTCAGGCAAGATCTTCCGCGTCAGAAAGAATTGCCACCGCGGCTTCATCCCGGCCTCGAGCAACCGTTCCGTCGCGGCCAAGTTGTCCCGGAACGCGCCCTGCCGTCGATGAAACCAATCGTTGGTTTCCTCGAGGCCGAAGAACGATATCTGGCACGTGTCGGGGCCGACTTCTTTGGCCCATCGGGCATAATGCACGTCGCGTGCGAGTCGCCATATGCTCAGCAATTCGGATCGAGCGGGACGGCCATCGCTCAATTCGTCCTCGAGGTTGTACAGACGCCGGTAGTCATCCGCATAGTCCGGTTCGCGAAGCCAGGTCGTCACCGTCAACTTCTGGAAAAATGGCGCCGTATCGCCTTGACGCGTATATTTGCGAAACTGCGCGACCGCCCATCGCACGTCCTCCTCCGACATAGGCGGCCCAAACGCTTTGCCGAGGTAGCAGTGCCGACAGGCGTTCGGGCATCCATACATGTCGAACGCGATGCCGATATGGCGTTTGCCTATAGGCGGCACCTATTGGGGATCTCCTATTTGCGAGAGCAAGCGATCACAAGCCGGCCTCGCGCATCTGCGTGTTTCTCGTGACGTTGTGGCGCGCCGGCACACATCCGATGACCACGTCAATCGGCGGGGTTCAATCGTCCCGCCAGAGGTTCCCGAGATAGACTGCGCGGCCCGGGAACCCTTCCCGCAGCGCCGGGATTAGCGCAGCGCGGATGTCGGGTCGAAACGCGAGTGAAGAAAGCTCGTCTATCGGCACAAACCGGAGTTCCGCCAACCGCACGTCTTCGCCGAGCACAAGTTCCCCGCCGCTAATCGCCGCGGTGAAGTAGAGGTTCAGGACGTGCCGTTCTTTTTGGGGCGGGATGCTGTCGTTCGCGAAAACGAGGGCGCCGGGTCGTATCTCGAGTCCGGTTTCCTCGCGCACTTCGCGCTCGAGTGCCTCGCACAACGTTTCGCCGAAGTGGACGCCGCCGCCCGGCAGAAGCCAATACGTCTTTCCTTCTTTCACATGACGCACGAGCAGGAGCGCGTCGCGGCGCACGATAATGGCGGCTATCCGGACGCGCGGACCCTCTAGCGGCATGCAATGAACTCCCTGAACTGCGACTCGATGGCGTGGTCCAGCTCGACGTTGACCAGGATCGCGTTGTCTTCGTAGCTTTCTTCAAGCACACGGCCGACCTGATGGAGCCGGGCGACCAGCCCCGCTTTACTTTGTGGAATACGGAGCATGACCCGGCTCGACTGGCCGGCCAACTGCGCATCCACGGCCTGTGC
>DUZM01000046.1 GCA_013349485.1 Candidatus Hydrogenedentota bacterium
AAAGACGCCTGCGATAGAGGGTTTTCCGTTATTGTGGAGCGGGGCTTCACTGCGGTTTTAACGTCGCATCGGCAGTACAATGGAGGTTGCAGCAACTTGCTTCAAAAGGAATTGAGTAATCATCGCGTGGGGAAGTGGCGCATCCAAAGTGAAGCAGCCGGCGCATATTCGCTCCTTTATGCAGAAGGTATTGTTCTCGGGGAGTGCTTACCTTCGGTGGAGCTGTCCGATGCTTCTCTCTTGCCCGAGCCGTCCCAATGGGAAGTCATCCTCGACGAAGGTCCGCCGTTCGCCATTGAATACGTCTTGGCCGATAGGGTTGTGTTGACCTTGAGGTTTCAGACCGTCGGAGAAGAAGACTGGGTAGCTGTCAGCCTGCGTATCACGAATGCGTCTTCCGAAAGCTTTGCCGTGAGGAGTGTATCGCCGCTGCAGACGTCCCGTGTCAAGGCCGACGTCCGATTGGATCGGAGCCTGCGCCACGGGGTGGACTTGGTGGGTCTTGCTTCGATGAACGCTCTCGGAGGGAGCTACTCATCTCACGCGTGTGCTGCGCTGGCAGATAGCGCCGGGACCCGCGCCCTTGTGTTAGGATTTCGCGAGTTGGACAAGGCGCTCTGCAACGTCGATGTCGTCACCACGGCAGATGATATTGAAACCTTGCGGGCGGTCAGTTTGCGGGAGAGCATTCCCTTGCCGCCGCGGCAGTCCCTGGAGATACCCTCGCTTCTGGTGGGCGCCGGCAACAGTCTTTCCGAAGCCATGCGGGAGTATGCGGGACTGGTCGCTGAGGCGATGGGAAGCCGCACCGGACCCGTCAAGACTGGCTGGTGCAGTTGGTACTACTATTACGGAACCGACGCCGAAGAAGACGTCTTGAGGAATCTCGAAACGTTGGCGGCATCGCCCTTCAAAGATATGGTGACGGTGGTCCAAATCGATGACGGCTGGAACTTGCCGACGCCCCGGCACGCGCGCGTGTGGGGTGACTGGTATCCGGGCGCAAAATTCCCGCACGGCATGCGCCACGTCGCCGAGCAGATTCGGAAAGCAGGGTTCGTGCCCGGGCTTTGGCTTGCGCCATTTTCTGTTGCCCCAGACAGCCAACTCGCCAAGGAGCATCCGGACTGGCTTGTTCAGTCAGGCGCCGACGGCCCGGCCACGTATGAAGGTATTCATGCCTTGGATCTGTCGCATCCCAAGGCGCTGGATTTCGTGAGAACGACGTTCGAGTGCGTGTTTGACGATTGGGCGTACGAATATGTAAAACTTGATTTCCTTATGCACGGCATCCAAGAAGGCGTGCGGCACGATCCCACACTGACTACCGCGCAAGTGTTCCGGCAAGGACTGGGAGTCATTCGCGCCGTGGCCGGCGACCGATTCATTCTGAACTGCGGCGCCCCCATGGGACCGTCCATAGGACTTTGCGACGGTATGAGAATCGGGTTCGACGTCTCGTCGCGTTGGTCTATGCCGTTTGGAATGGATGACGGCGTCGTGGGGAACTGCAACATTCGCGCTGCGGCAATCCAGACCGTCTGGCGGCAATGGATGCACCAGGTGTGGTGGCGGAACGATCCCGATTGCCTGATCGTGCGCGCGTACGGCTCGGAACCCGAAAAACAACTGTTTAGCAGCATATTCGGGCAGGCCTTCTTGGACGGGTTGCCGTTCGGACTTGAGTACGAGGAAGCGGCCTTCTGGGTGCGCCTTGTTTGGATAACCGGAACGATGGCGGTCATCGGGGAGAACCTGGCCGAATTGTCGCCGGATCGATGCGAATTGCTCAAGCAAGCCTTTCCGCCTAATTCCTGGCCCGCGCGGTGGGTCGATTGGTACAAGAATCTGAACGTCAATCTCCTTAAGACGGAGAGCGGCCCGGTTGTGGTTGGCGTCTTCAACATTGGTGACGAAACCGAGGGTGTGGCCGTGCCGCGCAGCAAGTTGGCCATCGGCCCCGCATGGACATTTCGCGAGCGCCTCACCGGCGAGACCTTTTCTGGATCGGGGGATTGCGTCGCGCTTCCGCCGTTGCCGCCCCACGCCGGCCGGCTATGGGAACTGATTTGACTGGGACCAGGGCAAGTGAAGAACGAGACGAGAATAACGCTGGTTCAAATGACCTATGACGGAGATAGCGACGCCGTCGTTGCTAGAATGCCCGCGTTCTTTGAGAAAGCCGCGGACTACGGTTCCGACCTAATCGCGTTTCCGGAATACGTTCTCGGAAACCGAATTACCGTGGGGCACAAACGCGTGAAACGCTTTTTTGCCCTCGCGAAGAAACACAAGATGTACGCGGTCGCAGGTATGGTTGAAGCATGCGGTGAAAAATGGTCTACTGCCGCCCTGCTCGCGGATCGGGCCGGAAATCTGCTGGGAAGATATCTCAAATGCCATCCTGCTTCCGGCCCGCCCCCGCACTACTGGCCGCCCATCGGCGAGTCCGACGCCGAAGCGCGTGGCGTTCTGGGCAACCAGTTTAAAGTGTTTCGGCTCGACTTCGGCGCCGTGGGCATCCTGCAATGTTACGACGGTTATTTCCCGGAAGCGTGGGGATGCACATCATTCGCCGGGGCCGAGATTATCCTGTGGCTGAACGGTAGGGAGGGGACCATCGAAGACTCCCACTGCCTGTTCGCGGCCTCAGCGTACGGCTGCGTCGTCGGGGCAAACATAACCAATGGGCGCAACACGGGCTTCGGGAGCCCATCTGGCCAGTTTGTCTCCGGCAAAGGCAAACGTGAAGAAATGCGGCTGTTCCCTCGAATGAAAACGCCCGGTGACGGCTGTGTGCACGCAACAATTGATCTCGGTGGACTGCGCCATCACCGAAAACACCTTCGCACGGTGCACCAGCGGCGGCCGGAGCTTTACGGACTGCTGACACAGCATATCAGAATTTGGCAGGACTATCCGGATATTCCCTGGGACTATCCCGAATGCGCCGACTTAGTCAACAAGGCCCAACTCTGAGGGTGCGCTTATGGCGTAATAAGGCCCGTACGGTGTTTGGCGATCCTCTCAAGTTTTCCCAACCGACGCGGCCGAGGATGCCCAAAGTCTTAACAGCAGCCTTGCGGGCATCCTCGGTCTGCGATGGAGATAATGCACGATGCTTGCTCTGTCAATCGCTGTTGTGGCGTGTGTCTTCTCGATGGGAGGTGCGGCAGCCCCCTTCACGGAGGTGGCGCCCGAGATCTTCTTGTTCTCGGATGCGTGCAACGTCTACTGCATCCGTTCCGGAGATGAGGCGGTACTGATCGAGTGCGGCACGGGGGCCGTTAAGGCCCATCTGTCCGTGCTCGCCGTCGAGCGCGTACCGTGGATTCTCCACACGCACGCTCACCGCGACCTCTCCCAGGGCGACACGCTGTTCTGCCGAGAAGCCGCCCAAGTTGCCGTGCCGAAGGGCGCCGAAACGCACTTCGCTGAGGCGGAAAAAGGCTGGTACGACCGCCCGACCTATTACGCGTTCGCCTACGGCCCGAAGTTCTTCCTGCCACTGCGCGACATTCCGGTTGCCCGAACGTTGTCGCACGGGGACGTCTTCGAGTGGCGCGACGTAAGACTCGATGTAGTTCATACGCCGGGACACACAGAAACTCACGTCTCGTTTATTCTCGAACGGGACGGCAAACGATACGGATTCACTGGCGACGTTATCTGCTCGCCCGGCAAACTGTGGGAATTGGATTCTCTACAGTCGTCATACGAGGAATTTATTCAGGCCAAGAACGCCGTACACCGCGTGCCCGAACTTTTGCGAAGCATCGAGACGTTGCGGAAACTCGACCTCGATATGATTCTGCCAGCACACGGCGATCCGTTCGGCGACTGCGATGCGGCACTCGGAGAACTCGCCGTTAACGTCCGGCGTATGATGGTTATCCTGGAGAACACCAAGTATTTCTCGGGACCTCCCGTCGATCTGCCTGAAATCGCCGTGTGTCCGACGGGCGCGGCGCAGTACTTGATCGAAGCGGACAACGGCCACGGCATCCTGTGTGACGCCGGGTTCGTAACCTTCGGCAATTCGCCTGTCAACCTCATCGAGTGGCTTAGAAACCGCACGTCTTTGTACAAGATAGATATCATCACGGCATCCCACTATCATTGCGATCACATGGCCGCGGTTCGGGGCATATCAGCGCATTACGGCGCCGACGTGTACGTGCATGAGTCCCTACGAGACATCTTCGAGGAGCCGCATCGGTTTTTCGCGCCATGCCTGCATATGTACCCGACCAAGGTGGTGCGTTCGTTTACGGACGGCGAGTCTTTTGAATGGAACGGCCACACGTTCACGTTCTACCATTTTCCCGGCCAAACCTACTGGCATCAGGCCATGCTTGCCGACATTAAGGGCGAGAAAATTCTCTTCACGGGCGATTCAATTGACGACTTCACGCACATTCGCTGTATCGACTGCTTCAATTACTGCCCGATATCAGAAACGGACGGGGGCATGAAATGCATCAGAGTCTTGGAGGAGACTCAGCCGGATTACATCGCCACGGGACATTGGGGAATCCACAGGTGGCGTCCCGAATACATCGACGGTATGCGGCGTTTCATGGAACAGCGCAACGCTATCCTGACCGCGCTCATCGGCCAAGAGGAACCCAACTTCGGATATGACGTGCACTGGGCAAGACTCGATCCGTTCCGAACCGTCGTCGAGGGCAACCACATATTTGCACTCACGGCGCGCGTGCGCAATCACTTCGCCTCCGACAAGAAAGTCGCATTGCGTCTAACCCTGCCCAAAGGCTGGTCAGCTGAACCCGAGGTCGTCGAGGACGCGGTTCCGGGCAAGGGCGAGGGCGCGTTCGAGTTCCGCGTGGCCGTTCCTGACACCGCGCGCAATACCCGGCACATCGTTGGACTGGACACGACGCTGGGGGCACAGCCCTTCGGGGAAATGGGGATGGCCGTGGTGGACGTCGGGGGGAACCATGACGTGGAACGCCGCAACCCAGGGCTCTTCCCGGGCGTGTCGGATAAGGACTACGCGTTTTTCTAAGAGACCGGGCTTACCGCTACCTTCTGCCAAAAATCTGCCTGAAGAGACTTCGGCGACCGGTCACAATCTTGGCTTCCACATTCTGCACTGCGGGCGCGGGCTGCGTCTTAAGCACTGTCGCGAAATGGGCGCGAGCCGCTTGGGACACCCCCTCGAACCGCATCACTACTGATGCCGTATCCCCTTCTCTCCGGACCTCTTCCACACGGCCGTGGACGACGTCATCCAGTTCCGGCACACGCACGCGAACCGGCTGACCATCGGCAACCCTGTCCGCTTTAGTACTGTTTCCCAACGTCCCTACGAGCTCGAGTCGGGTTAGGTCATAGACCATCGCCAATGGCGCGCCGGCCCGGATGACCTCGCTCTTCTGGGCATCCGGCCCGATCTTCAGTATGCCTGTCGCGGGCGCCCGCAGCGTAATCGTCTCGAGATCGGCAGAACATCGCGCCAACGCCGCTTGCACGTTCGCCAAAGCCGCTTGGGACGTGGGGTCCTCGTTCTGTTCGAGCAAGTCCACAACGTCTGCGAGCTTGCGTTGTGCCTGCATGAGACGCTGCGCCGATGCGTCCGTCACAATACGGCACAGAGGCGCGTCCGGCGCCAGCTCATCCCCGGACGCCGCCGTGAACTCCACTACCAGTGCGTCCTCATGGTACGACACAGGAATCGCGGGTGCTGCGAGTGTTCCGTTTGCCGTGGCAAGTATCTCTCTGCGCGCGAAGACGGCGTAGATGATGAATATGCCGACGGCGGCTGAGATACCGTAGCCGGCGACCTCACAGAGCGTCACGAACCGCTTGACAAACCAACGTCTAAACCCTTCTCGCTTCACCGCCTACACCTCCTATATGCCTAACCGCCTTCCTTCTCGCGCTAGCAAGCCGCTTGCACCGCGTCGCTACCCCACAAGTTGGCGTAGAGCCCGTTGCACCGCATCAGCGTCTCGTGCGTCCCGACCTCGACAATGCGTCCTTCGTCAAGTACATAGATCCGGTCGGCAGTCCGCGCATTCAGCAAGTTGTGCGCGACGACGACGCGCGTGCGGCTCCGGAAGGCCTCATCGAGTTCGCGCACGACCTCTTTCTCGATGACCGGGTCCAGGGCCGAAGTAGCCTCATCCAGCAAAAGGATTTGGGGATTGCGGACGAGTGCCCGAGCCAAACAGAGCCGTTGCCTCTGCCCCCCCGAAAGGGACCCCCCCTCGCTGAGACGGGTCGAGAAACCGTCGGCCAGTTGCAGCGCGAACTCGTCGACCCGCGCGATATGGGCCGCCCTGAGCGTGTCCTCCCGGGATGCGCGCGGGCGGCCGTAGCGGATGTTCTGCTCAATGGTCTCCGTAAACGTGTTGATAGTCTGAGGCACAATAGCCATGTGTTTTCGAAGCTCTTCTTGCCGCACTTCGCGAATATCGACGCCGTCCACCGACACCACCCCTTCCGAAGGGTCATAGAGCCGCACGATAAGACTCAGCAGCGTAGACTTGCCGGCCCCGGTGGGGCCGACAAGGGCGATCTTCTCGCCTGGGCGCGCCTCGAGCGAAACGCCGTGGAGCACTTCCACGCCGTCTTTGTAGCTGAACCGCACATTGTTGAGTTCGACCTTGCCTCGAACGCGGCCGAGCGGCTTTGGTCGTGCGGGATCGGCCACATGGGGGCGCACCGTGAGCGTCTCGAGCATGCGCTCGGCCGGCACAAGCTTCTGTCGGAACAACTGAAACGTCGAGATCATCTCTTCAAAGGGCCGCACAAACAGGGCCAGCAGCGTGCCGATGGCCGCGTACTCGCCCAACGTCAAGGATTCCGACACGACCAGCCAGCCGGTGATTACGTTCAATATTGCCAGAAAGACGCCCAAAGCGACGAATGTGAAGTAGGAGTCGAACTGGACAAGAAGCCCGCGCATGAAAAAGGCGCGGGAAGAGCGACTGGCCTGGAGGCCGTACCAGAACTTCACGATCCGTCCGAGCGTATACGCCTTGACCAGTTTCCAGGGGACCAATACCTCGCGGCAAACGGCTTCAAGGCGTTGGGTCTCGACGCGATAGCGGCGGTCCCATTTGCGCACGGCATTTGTGATTGCGTGTTTGATACACAGAAAAAGAACGAGATACAAAGATACCGGCAGGAGTAACCAGGTGCCGAAACTCTGAATCACAAAAAGAAGCACAAGGACGCGCTGAATCGCCGCAACGGTTTTGGGGATGAATTCCGACGCAATGTAGGCCGCATCGTCGCAATCGTACGTGCTTCGGAACATGTGTTCGCCGACGGGACGGCTGGTATAGAAACCCATCGAGAGCGTCTGCATATGCCGCAGGAAATCGTCCTTAATCTTCAGCGCGATCTTGGGAATGGTGTAGGCAGACATGATGTTGCATGGGAAGGCCGTGCTGTCGGCGCGTTCCGCGCCGGAGATCACTCCCAAAACCCGTATGATTCCGTACGTCAGCACGCCCAGAAGCGCTATCTTCAGCAGCAAGCCGAAGTCCCTTTCCGGCAAGGCGTCGTCCATAAGCTGCGGCATCAACAGCGAGGGTACGGCAAACAGAAGTGAGAGTATGAGCGTCGAGATGCCCCGCAAAAGAATCTTGTCCCAGTAAGGCAGGGTATATTTCTGGAGCCGAAACAAGATCCCAATGCGCTCGCGGAGACTCAGGCGGCTCGAGTCGATTATCTGCTTCGTCTCTACGTTCAGCCTGAGCATTACGCGTGTTGTGCCTCCGTGTATGCGCCCCGCTTCGCGCGTTCAGCCGCCCACAGCCGCGCATAAGCCCCTTTTTGATCGGCGATAAGGTCTTCGTGTAGGCCCCGTTGAGCCAGTTCGCCGGATTCCATGACAAGTATCTCATCGGCATCTTTTACGGATACGATATGATGCGCGATTACAAGGCACGTTCTGCCGCGCTCGACCTCCTTGAGCTGTTCGATGATCTCCTCTTCGGTAGCGGGATCAAGCGCCGATGTGGCCTCATCCAGGTAAAGAAAACGGGGATCGCGGAGCACGGCGCGTGCTAAACCGATGCGCTGCGTTTGCCCCATGGAAAGGTTGCCCCCCTCGAGCAACATCGTGTCCAGCCCGTCGGGCAGGGCCGCGATCGTAGAGCCCAACCCCGCCCGCTCGATTGCGTCGTCTAAGGCCGCCAAGGGCGCGGTCGGGTCGCCGAGAAAGATGTTGTCCCGAATGGTGGCCGAAAACAGGAAATTCTCCTGCAACACAACGCTGACCCGCTCAAGATAAGACTCGAGCACCAAGTCCCGAAGGTCATGATCGTCGATGAGTATTCGGCCGCGGGTGGGTTCGCAAAAACGCATCAGCAGGTTGAATATTGTAGTCTTGCCCGCGCCGGATACGCCGACGATCGCCAGTTTTTGCCCGGGCTCGACCTGGAAACAGAGGTCCTTGATAACGTCCGGGCCCTCAGGCGCGTAGCGAAAACAAACGTTCTCGAAGCGGATTGCTCCCTTGGGCCGGTCTAGGACGACGGCGTTCGGTTTGTCCTGGACCGCCGGCTCGATATCCAGCGTTTCGAGCATCCGTTGGGCTGGAACGGCATCGACGCGCAGCCGCTGTAGCGTGGCGATCATCCCCATCAGCGGCCCTTGTACCAAGGCGATCATCTCGGACACGGCGATGAACTCGCCCGTGGTCATGCGGCCGGTGATTACAAGATAGCCGCATATTAGAACGTGGCTGATCTGCGTCACGAGCGCTTCTTGCATAAGCTGCGCGCCTTCCATCCACAGGGCCAGATAGGCAAAAAAGGACAGCGTGGCGCGCATCAGGCCGGTCAGTCTGTTGAAGTAACGTCGGCGTTCATGCCTTTCCCGCGCCAGCGCCTTGCTGATGCCAAAAGCGCTGTAGCTCTCCTGCAATATTGCGGAGACCCGCTGGCCACACCGACGCATGTGCTGCTGGGCGCGATAGAGCATGGTTACAAGCACGTGACTTACCAGGAAGTACAACGTGATATAGACGGCGAGTAGTCCGACGACTATCCGGTTTAGCGCCAGTATCAGACTCACACACGTGACCAACTCGACGATCCGTTCGAGGACTTCCGGCACAGCGCTCGCGGCAAACATCGTCGCGGCCTCGCTGTCGCTGTTGATCCGAAACATGTTCTCGCCAACAGGCCGCATTTGGTGAAACGCGAGGGGCATGCGCTGAACGTGATCGAACAGGAGCCGTTTGAACGTGATGTTTAGACGCAGCAAGACATAGTGGCATACGTTGGCGTAAATCGTTATAAACACGAGAATGTGTGCCGAAAGCGCAACCTTGAGGGCCGACCACATGAAGAACTTGCCTGCGTCGCGGGCGAGCAAGCCGTCGTCCACGACCCGTATCGTCACCATGGCGCCGAGGACGCCTATGATGGCGTAGGCCTGCCGGTAGATCACCCGCAGAAGCAGCTTGTCCCAATATACCAGCGCATAGGGTACGAAGCGACGAAGCAGTCGCCAGAACCCGCGCAGCCCACCGATGGTCGGTTCGGCTTGACCCGGCAAGTTGCCGCGTATCTCAGACGGTCCCTGCACTGTTGCTCCGGAATCCATCGCGCTCGTCGAGGCCGCGTGTTCTACCGTCCACCACCAGTACTCGAACCCTCAACGGACCCTTGGCCAGCTGCCTCTCACTAGCGCAAGATGGACATTGCAGTCCAAAGAGGATACTGCCGGCTCCTGGCTTCCTACCTACCGGCCGGAAACCCAACCATTAGCCTAGAATCCCGAAGAAACCCACGTCTTTTCTTTTTCTAAGCAAAAGGTCCCGGAATATAGGCTTCTAAAGGTGAGCGTCGAAGGGAGCAAAAGCCGGCATGCGGCGAATTACGCGTGTTCTGGAGGCCTGTGCGCCGCCCCGGCACCGCGTGCGCGCCATGATTCATCCCGCCGTAACCCAGCGGACGGCGTCTTGCCGACGGTACAACGGAGAGCCGGTTTGCCGGGGCGTTCCCGCCGAAGTCAGTCGCTCCCGCCAAAATCTCCCTTTCCCCCAATAATGAGTTGCGTCGGATCTTCACCGGTGCGTTCCTCGAACTCCAAGAAATGCGCAAGAAGGGTCCAACCCCAGAACGGGTCGAGGCCCCGCCCTTCCCCCGTTTCTGCGTCGTACCATTCATGGTTTCCGAATTGCCGCACCATGTGCCGTGTGCGATACGCGAGCGTCGACGCCAGCTCCGTGTAGCCATAATTCTTGAGCCCATGATATATCATGTAGTTCACGGGGACCCAGACGGTGGCGCGCCAATTGCACGTCTCCTCACCGAGAACGTCCGTTGAGAGCGGCGTCCGGCTATATCCCGGCTCGGTTCGTGACATCGTTGAAACGGGCCACGGCGTCCAGAAGTTGTTCGGGTTTGCCAAGTGCTCATACACCAACTGCCTCGCCTGCTCCTTTGTGGCGACCTGCGCCCATAGCGGCATAAAGATCGCGCAGGATCGAACACGGGTTTGGACGCCCGTGCGCATATCCAGATCGTAGAATGCCCCGTCCTCGTCGTCCCACATGTGGTCCCGGATGTTTTCCTTCAAGGACGCCGCGTGTGCGCGGTAGCGGTCCGTATCCTCCAAATGACCCGAATCGGCGGCGAGTTCGGCCATCGCGGACGTTTCCCGGCAAAGGTAACAGTTGAGGTCGACGCCTTCACATATTCTATCATGCCAATGCCCGGCTCGCTCGTGTTGGTTGTCCATGCCCGAATGCGGGGCACTCATCCACTCACTGAGGCCATTGTCGTTTGCGTCCATGTCGTGGAGCCAATAGTCAAGGTAGCGTTTGAGCTTCGGGTAGTATGTACCATTGAGGATCCAATCCGCCTCGCCGTAGTACCGTTTGACGAGCGCGGCGATCTGGGCGAGAAACGGCTTGACGTGCTCACTATCGTGAAGCGCGTTGCTGGGAACGGAGCGGGGGATGTGTCCGCTTTTGTGCTGATGATCCAGAAAAATGGTGACGGCGTTTTTGATGAGGTCGCTGGGCCACCCCATGTAAATCTGGACGATTGCCTCGAAGTACTGATCCCAGTCGTACAACATCTTGTACTCATATCCGGTGAAGTAATCCCGGCCGGTTTTGCCCTCTCGCTGAATCCCTTGTTCCATGAGGCGGCGTTCCTCACGGAGTGCGCCCCGAAGCGACACCAATTCCGGGTGGGTTTTCAGTCTATTTCGGTTGTCTCTCACGCGGGTCAGACCTGAGAATTGCTTGCCTGATTATATGCCCAAGGAAGTGCACCATCTCTTCCGACAAAAGTGGACGAACAGACTTCGCGGACGCCGATGTTATGCTCAGGCTGGATACATTACGGGATGCCGCCACTGAACGGCGGACCGTTGCCACTCGCGGCGTCGCTCTGTTTGACGCACGGTTGGCCCCGCGCACGAAAAAAGGCAGCGGCAACCATGGCAGGAGATGTGGCCTATCCGGCTTCGGGCGGCCCGCCTCGATTCCCACGGTGCGGCCTGTGCCGAATGCGCTGTCTTCTCGGCGCCCTATTTCTTGTTGGCTTGTCGAGCGGCTTCCGGCGTCCGGCCTTTGCTCAGCATCGGGGCCAGCTTCTTAGCGATTTCCCTTTGCTGGTCCGTTGTTGACACTTCGATCTCCTTTTTTCCAGGGCCGCATCCGGCAAAAGACGTGCAGCTCAGAAGGAGCACAATTGGGATGATTACGAATCGATACATGGTTTGCTGCTCCAAAAATGGATTTCCTTAAGGGTGAAACTGCAACGAAACTTGCACATTTCGCACCCGCGAAAGGGCTTAGTACCGCCCCAGGACCCTCCGGCGCGTCATCACCCAGCCGCGCGATTTCTTGGACCTCTGTTCCCAGCGTATGCTCTGGCACGAGCCATGTCTTTCCGTTTTCTGAGAAAAAAATCCCGGAAAATAAGAGAAACGTAGGACAGCAATCCGGCGCCTCAAGCGGACTGCGTGTTGCTGGGTGCGGGCGCCGGTTCGCCGAACAGCGCGCTGGCGTTCCTCGAGCTGGCCGAGTTTCTTCCAGACGTAGCAGATAGCGCCGATGGCCAGCGCACACTCGGTCGTTTGCACAAGACGATCACGGAAAAACGCGGTAACGAACTTTTAAACTCCGGGCAGGTCCGCTTCATGAGACTGCGCAGGTTCTTGGAGTGACGCGTCACGGCTCTTGGCTGCTTACGGCAGAACCTTGCAGAATCCTTTGCCCAGGCACGTGCAGTCTCTCTATGCCCACGGCAATCAACTCGACATGCTTTCATCACCAAACACATTAGCAGAAGTGAGGAATATGTCTATTGGCGATAAACCGCAGACCACGCCGAGAGGAGGAAGACAAATGGGTAGCGCAGCTGCTGCACGCCTCGTGCGCTAGCAAAATGCGGGCTCTATTTGTCGAGTGCCGCAGGCGGCGGCGTGGGAATACGGAGAACAAAGGAAAGGGGAAAGGCTTATTGCCAAATCTCATTCTTTTTGGCGAGCAACTACTATCACGCCCATGTGCAATGGCTTCTAGACAAAGATATGAAAATCTCGAACGGGCTCATTAAAAAGGAGTGGAGGGTGGAGTCTAGAGTGCGGTGACTCACAAAGACTAAGCATTGAAAAAGGATGAGATGAAAGGTGAAGGTCCCCAGGCCTTTGAGGCGCTCTTGGTCGAGATACGGCGTCTAACAGATGAGATCCATCTTCTCGCTGGAGCCGTGTTGAACGGACGACAGGCCGCAGAATACATAGGTATCAGCGTGCGAAACCTCCACACACTGGTTCGGAAGGGCAAGATCAAGAGAGTTGCCTTGAGCGAGAACCGCTTCGGGTTCCGGCGTGCCGAGCTTGAATCTTATGCCGCCAAGAACGAGAAGGCGGTCACCGACGACACCGAGGCGGTTGTCGACAGACTCTACGCGGAGGCCAACGGAGACTGAGAAGGCTTTGTACAGCACTTTGTACAACAAGCTTTGATATCCGGATGCAGAATATTGCAGCTGGCTGCAGAGCCGATCCTTGCGTCGCAAGTGGTTGCGGTATATTGCGTTACGCAGGGTAGAACTTTTGATCCGGTGGCCGCGGGTTCGAGTCCCGCCCCGTTCACCATAACACCTTTCATAGCAATGACTTATAGGGTCCTCTTGGGGCCGTCGAGCATCTGAGCCCCCAAAATGTGGTCGCCTCAAGCAGTCGACCTGGGCAATGACCACTCGCATCTTCTGTTGTCCGATGTCCGTTCTTGAGCGAGTAAAGCGATAGCCTTCCATTGACATTTGGCGGGCTTTTCCGCACCGGTTCATCAGCCTGCTTGCCCATCGAATCCGATTGAGGATGGTCTATACCAGTTCCAACTGCCCATCGGTCGAGTATCCCATAGCTTGATGGCCTCGGAATCGCTTGGCATACATGCGCATGAGCATGGGAATGCTGCGGTCAACGTAATCGTACACACGGACTTCCTTCTTGCCTTGGTGAGTCCGGTGCAGCCGGCCAGCGTACTGTTGGAGAGTCCCGCGCCAGGAGATTGGCATGGCAAGGAAGAGCGAATCCAGCCGGGCGTCGTCGAAACCCTCTCCGATATATCGTCCTGTGGCGAGGATCACGCGGGGCTCTTCAGGAGAGACCTGCCTGATGCGTTCTTGTGCCGCGCTGCGTTGGCGCCTGCCCATTCCCCCGCGGAGGACAATGATGTGCTTGATCTTCCCACGCAGTAGGTTCTCAAGCTCCTCTAGATGCGCGACGCGTTCGGTGAGAACGAGCGGCGAACGGCCTTGACGGACTGCCTTGCAGAGGTCCTCAATGTCCGGTTCGACTCACCTGTCCGCTTGGGGGCACGCTCCGAAGGCAGCCTTTTCGGAGACTTCTGAAGTGCTGCCGCTGGTTTCACAGCAAAGGCTTCCAGAATAGCTTTCAGCCGTCTGTTTTCTGACTGAAGTTGTTCGGATTTGCAGCGAGCTGTCTCTAGTTTAGCTTTCGGCTTGTCGATTTCGTCAGACATATTAACTCCGAGCCATGTTCCCGTGAGCCCTAGCCCCGCTTTCTGGCAAAAAGTCAGTCAATAGTCTACAATTTGGAGAGTGGATTTGTCCCGTCGCAAACGTGTGGGCGAATGGAGGTCACCGGATTGTGCCCGTTGATAGGCCAACGTTATACCTGGAGACAACGGTCCCGAGCTACCTTATCGCCAAGCCGTCAACGGATGTGGTGATTCTCACGCACCAACACATGACGAGTGAGTGGTGGGAAAGAGAGCGGTCGCGTTACGAGGTCTTTGTCTCTGACCTGGTGCATGAGGAAGT
This sequence comes from Candidatus Hydrogenedentota bacterium, assembly GCA_013349485.1. GTDB lineage: Bacteria > Hydrogenedentota > Hydrogenedentia > Hydrogenedentales > SLHB01 > DUZN01. Next base: position 14,298 of record DUZM01000046.1, read on the forward strand.
GAGCCGCGGGGACGCGGCTGCGGCGCAGAGAAGGATTGCGGCGATAGGCGAATACCCCGTTTTGAGGATCACGGACGAGGCGAGCGAACTCGCGGCGGTGTATCTCCGCGAGTTGCCGCTTCCTGATAGCGCTGGCGCAGATGCACTTCACCTTGCTCTGGCGACTTTGAATGGGATGGACTACCTATTGACTTGGAACTGCCGACACATTGCCCGGGGCTCGGTCAAACGAGCGCTACCTGTCATCAACGCTGCCCGGGAGTTTGCCTCCCCTACCATATGCACGCCTGAGGAGCTCCTCTATGAAGACGAAAACATGGATTGACCCGATTGTCGAAGAGGTGCGCAAGGTTCGTGAAGAACTTGCACGCGAAGCGGACTATGATGTCAAGCGACTCGGCGCTCGTCTCCAAGAGTCGCAGAAGCGTCACGGTGACAAGCTCGTCACGCGAGCACCGCAGAAGCTGACTCGATAGCTGCCGGCTCACGCGGCGTAAGCCAATCTAACGGTCCTCCTGCTGACGGGTGTGCCGTACTGCGGAACCGCCTGTACAACACTTTGTACAACAGACCTCTGTTTCTGGCTGCAGTACATTGCAGCTGGATGCAAAGCCGATCCATGTGCTGCAAGCACTTGCAGCATATTGCCTTACAACGAATCGAACTTTTAATCCGGTGGCCGCGGGTTCGAGTCCCGCCCCGTTCACCATTGTATGTCTCACGGTTCGGTGACCGTTTACGTTTTGCGCGGCACGTCAGGCAAACGCTATGTCGGCATAACCAATGATCTA